>NZ_WEKR01000069.1:0-128443 GCF_024105395.1 Paracoccus sp. 08
TCAGCCGACGGATCTCGACATCCTTATCGGTCTCGCCTGTGGCCGCCTTCGCGAACTTGCGCTTCCACGCATAGAGCGAATGCAGGCTGACCCCGAGCCGCTCCCAAACCTCCTTGATCGGGTAGCCCCGCTCCGTGATCTGTGCGACCGCGTCACGCTTGAACTCGTCTGTGAAATTGCCTGTGCCCATCACGGCCTCCTTGCCTCAAGGTTAGCGAAGAAGGTGTCCAGGAAACATGAGGCTATTCATGCTGCCGTTGGATGACTGCCTCTATGCTCAGCAGCCATCGATCCCCAGTCCGATGCGCTCGTCGTTGCATCGGTGGCTGCAGCGTCCCGGCCTTTACCGGCTGCCTGACGTGGTGGGCCGCAAGCCAGCGAGCGTTACCCCATAGGCTTTTTCCATAATGAGATCGCCGAGGTGCGGGCCGCTGAGGGCGAGCTGTTTTTGTTCGAAGATATTGAGCACACGAGCAAGTTTGCCGTGACCCAGCTTGTCGACAAGGCAGACAGAAAGACAGCTCGGGCAATTCTGCAGCACATGCTTGAGACGGTGCCCTATCAGGTCCACACCATTATCACGGACAACGGCATTCAGTTCGCTGAGCAGCCCCGGAACCGGAACATCATCCATTCTAAGGCTCATGCGCTTTGACATGACCTATGAAGCCAACGGTATCGAGCATCACCTCACGAAACCAAACCACCCTGGGGTTGCGAGTACCAGAAAACAGTCCGGGGGATGTTTTCCCAAGTAACGGCCAGGTCGAACGAATGAACCGCACGACCAAGGACGCAACGGTAAAGCGCTTCCATTACGACAACCACGACCAGCTCCGCACCCACCTCTCTGACTTCATGGCCGCTTAAAATTTCGCCCGCCGGATTAAGACCCTCGGAGGGTTCACACCCTTCGAATACATCTGCGATATCTGGAAATCCGAGCCAGACAGATCATCCTTAAGCCAATCCACCAGATGCCAGGACTAGACATCTAGCAAATTAGAGCGCGATGGCGGTAAAAGAATTGATACGTCGCAACTCCCGGTTAAACAACACGAAGGCAAGTCCAGAGCTAAATAATAATCCTATGAGTACTCCCCACCACAGGCCTGAAACTCCAAAATCAAAATAGCTCGAAAGAATGACAGCAGACGGCACTCCAACTGCCCAGTGACCCAGTGCATTAGCCAGTGCTGGAATGGCCGTATTACCTAGTCCCCTAAAACATCCTGCTAAAAAAATGTTGAACCAATCAAACATTTGAAATGCTGCAGCAACAAACAAAACGCTCAAAAGAACTTCTAAAACGACCGGATCATCTGTCCAGAAACTACCAATAGCCTCCCTGAAAACTATTATGAGCACAGTTATTGAGACTGCGCCCCAAAAGGCCAAACGTTCCAATGCCTTGTACCTAACCAGAATATCTGGAAAATCACGCCTTCCGAATGCGTAACCTATCCAAATTGTCGATAACACTCCCAAAGTAGATGGAAGAACAAACACTGCGGTAACAAACGATGTAGCAATATGGTGCGCCGCTAAACTGGCAGTTCCCATGAATGTCGCAAGGTAAGCATAAAGTGAAAAAACTCCCACCTCTAGCACTCCCATCATTCCAAACGGAACTCCCACACGCAAAATATCAATAAAAGCAGAGCTACTCAACTTTCTCTTTCCAACATCTTTCATTGATCGGTGAACCAATACCAAGGTGGAACCAGCCATGATTATCCTGATGACGAGAAGTGCGATCGCAGAATAATAAAGCTTAGATTCAGCTGGTAGGCCTATGTAATTAGAAAAGATGAAAGAATAAACGAAAATCAATAGAACGCATCCAAGACATATAATTAGCGAAACCGACCGCCCCTTACCCATGATTTGCAGTATTTGCCTTCCAACCGTTTGGAGGCCAATGGCAAAATATCCGAAGAAGGTCAGATAGCCATATTTTATTAACATTTCAAAACTTAAACCAGTAGGAGTAAAACGTACAGCCATATATGATAAAGCCGCAACTGATAATATTAGAAAAACTGAGCTTAGGAAAAGCGAGATACCGCATGCGGTTAAGAAGTATGTAGGTATATCTGACTCTCTGCCGCTCCCAATAAAAGAAGCGGTCCAGTACTCAATGCCACCCACCACCCCAACTATAAAGACCACTGCGACAGAGAATATTATCATAACTATGCCTGCCGCGGCTATGTAATCCGTTCCCAGTCTAGCTAAAAAAATACCGGATATAGTGGACATTACTGTAGCGCTGCCTAGACTTAAAAAAATAGGGGCGCCTAAGTTTGACAAAGCCTTGTAGCTAGGCATGTAGAGATCAACTTTATAATTATTCATTATGACAGGATCCCGACCTGCAGTAATGTGGGGTCGACGTCTAGTAAACCCACTTCATGAACGATCTTATTTATCCTGGACCTTGCCACTTCGATTGTCGGCCCTTCACAAGCCAAGTTTCCCCAAGGAAAATCAGTTTTCTCTATCGATGATAGTGATGTGCTAAATTGATTTAATACCACATACTCTTTATTTAATGCCACATTTAACTTAGCAACTTTCTCGTTGTCCAGGAGCCACCGGTTATGGGCACTCGGGAGTATCATATACCCTGCTAGTGTCCTAGAGGCTTCTTTGGCATGGGCGGGCTTCACACCTAAGGCGATTTCGACAGCAGCCCTCAATAAATCATAATCCCATATTCTTTTGATCCAGTCACGAAAATAGAATCCAGCCATACGCGCATTAACGTCAATAACAGATATCTTTCCATCGGGAGATCGTATCATTTCTATATTAAACACCCCTGAGTGGAGACCTAATGATTGGCATGTAGTGACTGCCGCCTCTACAAGTTCACTTTCGAACCTGCTCGCCGGCATCTCTGCGTAGGTCTCTGCTTGAGAGGGAGGCCTTGTCTTTCCATTTTCTGTGACGAAGCTAGAAACTACCTCTCCTGCCCAAGAAACAATATCGACGTCATGCTCTGTCCCTAGAACATACTCTGTGAGAAGCACACGACTGCCAAAGCCTAGCCCGATTCCCAACTTCCCATCCTCATCCTCCATAGCAAGAAGTTGACTAAGTGTCAGTTGGGCATCTTCGAAGCTGTCAACACGTTGAACTCCGGCTGCACCACTGCCGTGTTCAAGTTTTAGCATTGCTGGGAACTGTATTACCTTAAGGCCCTCATTAAGTTCCTCAACTGAATTACACGCAATACTGGGGCAATCTAAGCTCATGCCGATTTTTACACTGCTCTGGCGTAGGCACTCTTGCGTGAGCAATTTGCTCTTTGCAGTCAAAGAGGCTTTGTATCCATTGGATACTTTATTGGATCGCTCGGCTAAAAGCGCAGTTAGTGGCCCGCAGTCCTCCCAGAAGGTTACGAAACCATCCGGTGAGATACCGCGTTTATTTAACTCAGCTTCGATGATCATAGCAAGGCGTTGATCATCAGAGTGCTTCGCTAAACCTTCTATTAATATCAGATCATCGCAAACGCCATTCGGAACCTCATCGCGCGAGTCAGTGCATAAAACAAGCTCTATCTGCCACGCTCTAATATCGTGATAAAGGTGGTGTTTTGCGGCGCTGCCTAGTCCTACGACACAAAGTGTCGATCCTTGCAAATTCATCAAATTAAACCTCCTCAGTAACAATCTTAATAGTGGCCTCAACCATATCAGCGGCCTTCAAAGCTTCCTCTCTATCTTTACCGTAGGTTATAAAATATCCAATATCCCCGCTATTGTTCTCTGGCTTGCTTATGATGTCCCCTACAGCTAACGGACGAATATTCCACCATTTGAAATCATAGAATCCAGGAATGTCACTCAATCTTTCGAATCCACTTATTTCGACAACCCTGCCCGGTGTGGGAAACAAGGACCTATTTACCATCCCTCCAAGCTGGCTGGGTTTAAGCAAAGAGAAGTCGATTTCATCTCCTACAGCTTGCTGAATCGTGGCTTTTAGAATATTGGTTCCATTTGCGAGAGGAACCATCTCCGTACCAAAGCGAGGACCACCTAGGCGAGGCGCAATTTCTAAAACCATTGCACCTCTTTTTTTGTCAAATATAATGTCTGACTTTACAACTCCGAAGTTTATATTTAACGCTTTGGCAGCGCTGGCAGTAAGCTCAACGATTTCTTTTTGCTGTTCAGCGTCAAGTATGGATGGCATTATATCACCCACCTCAACGAAGTTCGGAAAGTATTCTGTATATTTGAAAATTCTATCTGAAATTGCTGTGCAGTGGTACTCACCGTTAATCATAAGCCCCTCAACACTATGCTCTGTTCCGGAGATAAACTCATTTATCACGATGCGCTTGTCTGGACCTGAGAAACTCGCTGTATATAAAAATGCTGCAGGTAGATGTTCTTCGTGATCAACCTTTATCACCCCGCGACATGAAGCTCGATCAACCGGCTTCAAAACAATTGGATAACAAATATCACTCACCGCGGATTTAATTTCCTTAAGGCTCGTTCCAATTCCAAATTTTGGCGCTGATATTCCCGCCCGTTGAAGGATTGAGAACGGCGGTGCAAAAATCGGCCACGGTAGCGGCGGGATGATCCTGCTGCGGGCGGCGTAAAAGTCGTCCACCTTTACCCTTTCTGGCGACAGGGAGGGCGGGAGGATTTTCACCGTGGACTTGTATCGTAGAGTGCGATTGGCCTGTGCCGAGGGGATGAGCCAGCGCGAGGCAGCGCGTCATTTCAACATCTCGCGCGACAGCGTAGCCAAGATGATGGCGTTCTCGGTTCCGCCCGGATATCGGCGGACGGCCCCCGTGAAGCGGCCGAAGCTGGATGCCTACACTGGGATCATCGACGGCTGGCTGGAGGGCGATCGGGAAGTCCATCGCAAGCAGAGGCATACGGCAAAGCGGGTGTTCGAGCGGCTTCGCGATGAGCACGGGTTCACCGGCGGCTACACGATCGTGAAGGACTACATGCGGGAGCGCGAACGGCGCGGTCGCGAGATGTTCGTGCCGCTGGCACACCCGCCCGGACATGCCCAGGCCGACTTCGGCGAGGCGGTGGCCATCATCGACGGTGTCGAGCAGAAGGCGCATTTCTTTGTCATGGACCTGCCGCACAGCGATGCCTGTTATGTCAGGGCCTATCCAGCGGCGACCGCGGAAGCTTGGGTTGACGGTCACGTCCAGGCCTTCGCATTCTTCGGCAAGGTGCCCGCATCGGTCCTCTACGACAACGACCGCTGCCTGGTTGCGAAGATCCTGCCGGACGGGGCGCGCCAGCGAGCCACGCTCTTCAACGGGTTCCTGTCGCATTACCTGTTCCGCGACCGCTACGGCCGCCCGGGCAAGGGGAACGACAAAGGCAACGCTGAGGGCTTGGTTGGCTACTCCCGCCGCAACTTCATGGTGCCGATCCCGCGGTTTGCGACCTGGGACGCGTTCAACGCCCATCTGGAGGCGCAATGCCGCAGGCGTCAGGGGGATGTCCTGCGCGGCCAGTCCGAGACAATCGGCCAGCGCCTTGGGCGGGATCTGGCTGCGATGTCCGACCAGCCGGCCGCGCCGTTCGAAGCCTGCGATCAGGCCACTGGCCGGGTCAGCTCGCAAGCGCTGGTGCGCTACAAGACCAACGATTATTCGGTGCCGGTTGCTTACGGCCACCGCGATGTCTGGATCAGGGGCTATGTCGCCGAGGTCGTGATCGGCTGCGGTGGCGAGATCATCGCACGTCATCCCCGCTGCTACGACCGCGAGGACATGGTCTTCGATCCGGTGCACTATCTTCCGCTCATCGAGCGCAAGATCAACGCCCTGGACCAGGCGGCGCCCCTGGCCGAGTGGGATCTACCACCAGAGTTCGCGACCCTACGCCGACTAATGGAGGCGCGGATGAACAAAACCGGACGCCGCGAGTATGTTCAGGTTTTACGCCTGCTCGAGACCTTCTGCTTCGACGACCTGCACGCCGCCGTGAAAAAGGCGCTGCAACTGGGTGCCGTCGGCTTCGATGCCGTCAAGCACCTTGTGCTCTGTCAGGTCGAAAGGCGTCCGCCGAAGCTGGACCTTGATGTCTACCCCTACCTGCCGCGCGCCAACGTCGCGACCACGTCCGTGGCGAGCTACATGTCCCTGCTGTCGGGAGATGCAGCATGACCGAGGCCCCGAGGATCCTGCTCACCCACCATCTGAAAACGCTGAAGCTGCCGACATTCCTGCGGGAGTATGAGAAGGTTGCGCGCCAATGCGCCGCTGAAGGGCTGGACCATGTCCAGTTCCTGTCGCGCCTGGTCGAACTGGAACTGATCGACCGCGAGCGGCGGATGGTCGAGCGACGCATCAAGGCCGCGAAGTTCCCGACGACCAAGAGCCTCGACAGCTTCGACTTCAAGGCGATCCCCAAGCTCAACAAGATGCAGGTGCTGGAATTGGCCCGCTGTGAATGGATCCTACGGCGCGAGAACGTCATCGCCCTCGGGCCGAGCGGCACGGGCAAGACCCATGTTGCCCTCGGACTGGGGCTGGCCGCCTGTCAGAAGGGCATGCCGGTCAGCTTCACCACCGCCGCGACGTTGGTCAACGAGCTGATGGAGGCCCGCGACGAACGCCGCCTGCTCCGCCTGCAAAAGCAGCTGGCTGGCGTCAAGTTGCTCATCATCGATGAACTAGGCTTCGTGCCGCTGTCCAAGACCGGCGCCGAGCTCTTGTTCGAGCTCATCTCGCAGCGCTATGAGCGCGGTTCCACGATGATCACCAGCAACCTGCCATTCGACGAATGGACCGAAACCTTCGGCACCGAACGCCTGACCGGCGCATTGCTCGATCGACTGACCCACCACGTCAATATCCTCGAGATGAACGGCGACAGTTATCGGCTCGGACAAAGCCGTGCCCGAAAGGCCGACGCAACCACCTGATCACACCCTGCGAGATTGGCCCTGCGGGCCAAAGCGCCATGGCACGCGCCAGCTATTTGGGGAGCGCGCGCGCCATGGCGCTTGGCGCCTCGCCACTGGCCTGGTTTTGCGCCGCCGCGTGGCCGGTTTTTACGCCGCCGTTGACAGGGCGGCCAGCTTCGCTGACGAAGGCGATCACCTTCCAGAACGCAGTTGGTATCTGAACGTGCCGGTAGAGGCGGTCGTCATCGCGGAGCACTGGCCCGGTGAAGACAGTGACCCGCTCCCGCCAACGGCGGGTATTCTTCAAAACATAATCTTCCAGGCTTAGCCATGTCCGCTGGTTGAATGCGCCCATCTGCGGGGCGCAGTTCGTGAAGTGGAAGGTATCGTCGTTCGCGATTTCCGCGTCTGGTCCCCAGTTCGGATCTTCCCGTCGAACGAGATGACCTCGGTCTAGAAGGTTGTCGGCATACAGTTCTTCACCGACCTGCGCATCAATCGGGATGCGTCCGTCGAGAAACCACTTATCACTACCGCGCTCAATGGAACGCGAAGTGCTGCCATCAATGTTAACGGCGACGAACATCGCGATTTTTCTGGACCGCGACATCACGACAGAAAAATTGGTGTAGTCGAGGCGGCCTCCATCCGAGCCTTCAACCTCCAGAACGTCATTGGCCTGATTACCCGCGGGAATGGGAAGGGGAACAACGAGATCACCGAGAAAGTCTGAATCATAGCCTTTACGGTCTATGAGCGTTTCGGCACGGGTGATCCGCGGCTTTTTAAGGCTCGTCTCCAGGACGGCCTCTGTGCTGGAGTTGGCGGTCGCCTCCACCAGTAAATGCATATCACTGAGACGCGGACGATAATTCAGATCGGCACCCATGTGATCCTCTCCTTGTTAGTTGTTCCTATTCGCCGCCGAAGCTGCCGGTCGTAGGCGTTCCAAATCCTGCCCAGTTCGGCGCCCCGCGCACCGGCGCCCGATATTGCGGATACAACCCTGTCCAGCTCGCCGAAGCGATCCGCGCATTCAATAAACGTGGCCAGCCAGCGCTGCCGGTCTCGCTGCAACGCGTCTTGGAGGGGCCTCCCGCGCAATTCGTAAGGCCAAAATGGATGTAGTTGGTCCAGCTCTTCCGCGATCTCGACCGCGCGCCAAGGGACCCCATCCAAGACCGCTCGTATGGCAGGATGGAATTCGGTCGTCATCCCACGCAACGCTGGCGGCACTTGTCCGGAAAGAAAAGTGATCCCCACTTCACTGTCTTCGGACCGGAAACTGCGAATATCGGCAAGAGTGACCGGCCGTGCGGCTCGGATGCTTTCGAAAAAACTGCCGACTTGGTTGGGCCACTCGCCGGTTGAAAACGGGTCCCGCAGCGCTTCCGGAGAGAGGTAAGCGAGAAGGTCGAGCTTGAGATGAACGCGCGAGCGACCCCGTAGCAGCTCTCGACCCGACACCTGCAGGAGGCGAAGCTCGTCCACTGAGCGGAGCCGTCCGGCTGTAAGCAGCTCTGTAGAGGGAAGCCAGTCAGGGTATGGCCTGCCAACCAAACCAAGCAGCGTCGCGACCGCGGCTGCCCCACTAAACTTCCTGCCGCGGACCACAGGGATGTTCCAGCGTCTGGTCTCGAGCGACTGCAGCGCGGTACCTAGGCGATTTGCAAAGTCGGATTCGGGAAGCGAAATCATCGTCACGCGCCAGAGCGGCAGCTGCGTCAGGTCAGCGGGTGGATTTCTCGGCCTAATCCCCTCCGTCAGAAGCAGTCGGAACTCTTGGAAAGCTGGATGGAATGCGTCCCGAATCCAACCGAACTCAGCCTGCGCCAACTGGATTTCGATCAGCGGTGTCAGGCTCTCATCTAGTGCCGCCTCTGCACGCGGCATTCGCGAAGCGTCAGAGGGTTGGTAAGCGACTGAGGCCGCGCCTTCGTTCGACGCGGTACCTCTGATCGCGCGCTGCCTGAGGCGATCGGCGTCGTATCGGTCTCGTAGATCGTTATCGAGCGTGTCGGCCTCCTCCTTTGTCAGGCTGCGGCCCAACCGCATTTGGAGATGAGCGCGAGCACCGACGGGGAGGTCTTCTACATCTTGACCGATGCGACGGATGAATGCCGCCTCGTCTTCTTCCCGAGGCCGCGCTTCGCCTCCAGACATGTAGAAATGATATAGGCTTTCGTCCTGCTGCTCACGATGGTCCAACCACATGTCGCGGCGATCGGCGTAATATCGGTGCGCTCGTTCGTGGATCTCCCGCACTTTTTCGGATTGGCTATGGGCCATCGCTTTGAGCATGAGTCCCCTAAGGTCGCGGCGATGTCTCACGGCACGCTGTCCTGGTAACGGCTCGACGAGCCAAACCTGCTCTGCGAGAGCGTCAAAAAGTTCGGATGCGCGCATGGAATCAATGTCGCCAAAGCCGCACGGCTCGGCCAGCACGGATTGGATAAGATCGGGAGTAATCCGCCGGAGCGCTAGCCCGGGATGGGCGAGGTCCTTCACGGCGGGATCATCAGACCTGATGCGCTTTAGAATGCGGTCATACAGAAAGACTTGAGCGAATTCCGTGCCGAACCTGTTGCCTTCACCCACGAGAAGTTCGCAAGCTGCCTCCGCTCCCTCGTTCTTGCAGTATCGCGCAAGGATTTTGAGCAGCAGGGGATTGCCGCCAAACCGTTCTGACAACTCGTGTATAGGAAAATTGTTGGTTGCCGCCCCGAGATGCTTCAAATTGTCGGCAAGAAAATCGGCTGCCTCACCCCGGCCAAGGTCATCAATCGGAATACGTATAGACGCTGCGAAACGGGAGGGGAGTTCAAGATTTTCGGGTATTGCGCGACCACTCAGGATAGGGCGAAGGTTCCTTACTCCGCCCTCCTCACAAAGGGCCGCAACCCAGAGAAGGACTCGTTCGAGTTCAAGTGGGTCCCGGAGGATAATCTCCTCGAACGTGTCGAGAATGAGAACAACGGATGCTTCGATAGGTAGGTGTTCTCTCAAAGCATTTCGCCACATGGACCAAGCCTCACTCGACCCACTTGCGCTTGCCTCGAAGCTCATTTCTCGCAGATTGGATTCAAGGCCCAGATCCCGAGCGGAATTCCTGTACTCGCTCAGCGCGCCTGCCAAGTCGGGCCGCCATCGCGCGAGCTGACGACTGAATTCGGCAGACAGGTCGAGTGGATCTGCGGACGCCAGACTGGCCGTGTCAAAGTCCAGCCAGATAATCTGCACGTTGGGGTTGCGTCGCTCTCGCCGCACGAGCTCGGCAAGTAAAGCAGATTTCCCCGCGCCTCCTATGCCGCTCACCACAGCCGTTGGTATTGCTGAAGGCCCAAGGGCTTCCTCTTGGGCCGGCGACTGGACGAAACGCTGCAGTTTGGAAAGGGCGCTGCGCCTGCCTATGAATCGGCGCGGTAGCAGAAACTTAATCGACTCATCGAAATCCCGCTGCGCCAAAGCTGTCTCAACTTCTTGGGGCCCATCGATCCCCGCGCGGACATCTCTTGCAAATTCGATGGCCGTGTGGAGCGCGTCCAACTCTTCAGGTCGAACTGCACCGGGTGACACAGAATCTCCTCGCAGCATCGCCACTAGGAATCTGCCCAACCGATCGTCGGGCGCGGTGCGTGCCTGACCTGCCATCTGCTCGAGCTCCCCACGGTTTGAAAGGTCTCGTAGCAACTCCCGCCTCGCATCGGCTTGAAGCTGCCAAATCGGCCCCCGGCCGGGCAGTTCCTTGGACATGGCTCCGATCGTGCCCAGAAGCAGTCGCTGAGCCTCCGGGTCGTTGACTTCGTCGATGAGCTCAAGTGGGTTGAAAGAGCCCATAAGGGCGGCTCGGTCGACCGCTTGCTGCAAGGACGCGTATAGCCTTTCCGGCACCTCAGGGAGGTACTGTTCCAACCTCGGAATCATGGCCCATCTCCCACAATCAGCTCTGCTGCGCGTCTTGCTGCCAGTTGCGCCATGTTCTGGACTGGCGGACCCGGCGCGACTGTCGCGTCGTTGATGATTGATCTTGCCGCTTGCCCAATTGCTCCAGGCAACACCTCACCTCCCGCGTGGACAACGCGTCGGCTAAGATACTCCACAATCTCCTCGAAGTCCAAAGGTCGGGTTAGCTCGCTCGCTACGATTTCGGGCGGCGCGGCCGGGACGGCGCCAGACAAGCCGATCAAGCAGATACGCAGGAAAGGCAGCAGAACAATGTCGTGATAAAGCCTCTCGAGCAAAATACGTGCGGATGTTTCAGGCACGAAGTGCTTCTCAAGATCGTCGATGATGAGCCACAGGATACGGGAACCCGCTTCGGCACGGAGCTTGTCGACAAGAGCGGGAGCCAACTTGTCCTTTATCCAGGCAGAGTAGGCGGTATCACTGTCTTCCGGCTTCGGCAGGACAAACGCGGCTTTGGATACGCCTGCATTCGTTAGGATCAAAGCGGCAAGTGCGGAGGCTTCTGCCGGAAGTTCGGACGCCGAAAGGGTGACAATCTTGTGCTCAGCGCCCCCGAGCATTTTGTTCATAATCTCGATGCTGAATGTTTTTCCGGATTTCTCTGCGCCACGAACGACAAGGATGCGCTTATCACCAGTAATCGCGAGCAATACCTGCCGCTGGAATTCCTCGCGACCAATCACAGACTGACCCGAGACTGTGCATAGGATCGGATCGAAACCGACGACAGACATAAACGCGTCGTCATTGGCTGCGGCAATGCACGCCGTGGGTATCGCGCCATTGACGATCGCAGTACCGTCCTGAGCGGAAATCCCGCATTGATGGAGAGCGATAGGCTTATGCTGATCGTCGAGGATTAGACCGCCCGAGGAGCCAACCATTGCGTTCGCATTGTGCTGAAGCCTTGTGCGGCAGGTACCTGGCCACAGCTTGATGCCCTGCCCGGGCGCATACTTCAGAGGGTGCCCTCCTGGGTGCTGCAGCACGAAGACATAGTTCGTCTCGCTGGCTTCCACTTTTGGAAACCGATCCCTCTCCAGCCGGTAATAGCCACGGGTTCCTCCAACGGTTCTTGCCAGCCGGAGTGCCGCGTAATCGAGGTGAGCGTCGAACCCCGCCGGGTCCGCCTGATCAAAATCCAAAATGGAAGCGCCTGGCCGCTCCGACGGATGAACCTTACTGAAACTGATCAGCCAATCTTCGGCAAGACCGGTCGATGTGCGACTGGTTGCCCCCGCAAAATGATCAAACGTTACTTCGACCTGTCGAAATACGTCCGGCAACGGCTGGCCTGCGGCGTCGATGAGTTCCATCACCAAGTGGCCGGCCGTCAGCACTGCCTGAGGGCCGACGAGAAAGCCGGTTCCCATTTTGATGTCCCCAGTCCCTGTCGTGACTGTGATCTGGCAGAGGCGACGTACTGCCATGGCAAGTTCCTTATTGAGTGAATAGGCATCCGGAAGGCCCATACCGGGATTGACGATGGCCTGCAGCATCACCCGTGCCGCCTCCGACCCCGGATCCTCAGCGCCGTCAACCACCGCCGCTAGCCGGCCAAGAAATATCTCCAGCCATCCCCGGTCCCGCGCTACCTTCAACGCTTTTTCGAAGAGAAGTTCGCCGGGCCCCTTGATGATCTTGAGAACCATGAAGCTGTCGGACAGTGATCCGCCGCCGTGAGCCGCGCGTACCTCTTCATAGGCTTCGGCGAATGCCGGCTCGGAGATGCGGATGCCTCCCGCGATGCTGCGCAGCTCGGCGTCAGTGCCCATTGGGCCTGCTCCAGTTCAGGGGACTCTGGCCCAGGAACGTCTGCATGCCCGCCAGGGCGCCGAGTGAATGCGCGAAATTGGCCTTCAGCCACTGACCCCCGAAATGCAGCCCGATCACGTCTAGCGGCGCGTCAAAGCCGACGATGCAGGATCCAGAATTGCCGCCGAGAGTGCTGGCATCATGGTCGAACGTCCACCCCCTCGGATCCTTCGCGGAGCCCACGGATTCATTCACTTCACCCGGCGCGACATATTTGACGCCGTAATTGTTGCCGAACAGCTCCCCAAGTTTCTCCACGACGTCGAGATTGAAGGATCCGTTGGTTGTGGGGAGCGACGAGGGTCTGGCCGGATAGCCGATGACGATCAGCTCCTTCCGCCTGTCGGCGGCGGTGACTGCCTTTGTCATCTGAAGCGGCGCTGGAAGCGGTTCTCCACCCTCGCTGGTCGGTTCAACTTCGAGCAGCGCGACATCGAGATCGGTGAAGTTGATCAGATCGTCATTGATATGGGTGGGTCCGGCCGAGATAATTGATTTCACTCGGTAACGCGTTGACGAGGTGGACGAATTCGGCCGGTCCCCGACGTCGAACGTCACGTCGTCGCTGGTCATCACCCACTCACGGGCGCTATTGCGGGATGGAAGCGGAGCCGCAAAAGCCTGCACAACGTGCCGGTTCGTCATCACCACACCGTCGCCTGCTACAAAGCCGGTTCCCACATGGCCACCGTCGGCATCGATCCGCCCGACGGATCGGATTCGCGCGGGAAGACTTCCATCCTGACTGATAAGGAACAGTTTGTCGCGCCACGCGCCCGCTCTCGGATCATGGAAGTCAATCGCTCCGTTGCAGACAGGAATGACCGGCCGGCCAGTGAGTGAAACCAGAGCCTCGAGACCCACCAGCGCGCGCACAGTCATCAGCGGCGTCCCCGCAGCTATCCTAGACAGCGCCTCGTCCGCGCCCCGCAGCGTCTCATCGATCGCGCCTTGGGAAAGCGCCATTGCGTGCAACTGAGCTTCAACGGCGTCGAGCTGCTGCCGCACCCCCCCTGTCGCTAGATAATCCCGCGCCTGCTCGACCGACTGGACTCCGGTAGCCTCGAGCGCTGTACCATTTCGCTTGAGGGCCTGCTGCAAGCGCCGGACCGGCACTTCGCCCAAAGGCTGTGCGAGCGGGCGCTCTACACTCGTACCGCTTCGCAGCTCGCCAAACCGGCGCAGCCGCGCATCGCTCGAGCGCCGCGACGCTGAGGACAGTTGCGGCGACGGCCGAGTATTCTGAGATTTCGCTTCCGACGTGAGTGTCGCTGCGGAGCCGTCGCGTTTTGCTTGGGCAAGGCCTATGGCACCCAGCTCGGCACCATAGCGGTGAAGTGGAAATTCCGGATCCAGTGCTGCCGGCCTGACTTCTTCGTTAAGGAAGCTCCAGATCGAAGACTCGGTTCCGGCAGTGACGTCGGGCTCGGCGAGGGCGATTTCGGAAAGCGGCAGGGCCGTAAGCGCGTCAGCATCAACAATGCCTGCTCCAAATTGGTCGGAATCCCAATTCGGGGGCTGCCGGGCAGTCTGCTGAAGGGCGGCCTTAAACAAGCGCTGAACGCTAACTGCGCGTGCCCGCGACTCCGTAATCACCGCATCCCGGCCATGATGCTCCAGCCAAAGGGCGGCCACCCCCGCCACTAAGGCCACCGCGAATGAGGTGCCTTGGCCGCCAGAAACTTCGGAGGTCGGATCGGTAGAGCGAGCGCGCAGGGCGCGCCAGACGAATTCCGCTGGAGCTGAAATGTCGACTGCGGACCCACGACAGCTCCCCTTCCACGGCCGATCGTCGATGTTTGTGCCCGCTACCGCAATAACTTCTTCGTAGCGCGCCGGCCAAACCACCGAACTAACGCAGTTCCCAGCAGCGGCCAAGATGATGATATCGTGTTCGATCGCAGAGCGGATCGATGCATGCATAGCCCGGCTAGGAATGCCGCCCAGGCTCATCGAAACGATATGGCATCCGGCCGCCATTGCATGTGCAACCGCGCGCGCGACGGGCGCGGCATTGAACACCCTGACGTCCTCGATGCACCGGATCGGAACAACACAAGCGTGCGGGGCCGCTCCGACAATTGCACCATGCTCCCGGGAGGCGACCACACTAGCCGTGCTAGTGCCGTGGCCTGGATTGGCAGTATGCTCGTGCAATGGATCGGTGGGATCTGGTTTGCCGCCGATGAAGTCAAAACCTTTCTCGACCAGAAGCACACCCGCTTCCAGATCGTCGTGGACGGCCACTCCGGTGTCCGGCTGTCCAACGAGGATCCCGCAGCCTCGGCTTCTACGCCACGCTTCAGGTGCTCGAATGGTCTTAAGGCTCCAGCGGCGGTCGGAAGGCGCCTCCCCGGAAACCCAGCATAGCGGGCCAAGTAATTCGGCCGATTCTACCGTCGGATACCGCCCGCCCGGCTCAGGATCCGAAAAATATTCTGAACCAAGATCGGGTTCGGCACTTACCAGATCAGCAAGATCGACCAATGCATAGGCAATACCAAAAAGATCTCGTTGCGGAAGAGTCCGCTCTACTCCTAGAATTCGGAGGAGTAGGAAGTGAGAAAGCTGGCCGTCTGGCGACAGTCTCTCAACTTTTGCAACCCCTCTTCCCAGCAGCAAATCGAACTGCGCCTGTTCCAGCAACGGATCAGGCTGGCTTCGATACTCTAGTGCAAATCGAAGCTCGTCGGGGGGAAGTCCCGTTTCGCATACAAGTTGACGTTTGCCGATCCGATGTAAGTCACGCAACAAATCTAGGTAGTTCACCGCCACTTCCCCCCTAGTGCTGGCGGATCAACATGGCACCATCAGTCCGTCTGAGGAAGATCAATCATACGGTTCGCAGTTTCTAACCTGCCCCCTGTTGGTCCCTCGGTCATAAGGAGAGTCTGTCGGTTTGTGCGCTGCTCCCCAACCTTGGACCGCCGGATGCTGGAGTTTTCCGGCTTGGTCATGGCGACGGGCTGGCTGCGCCGCCGGGATAATGCAGGGCGATCGGGACGTTATATCCGATCGCACTATGGGGTCGGTCCTCGTTGTAGTGCCTACGCCAAGTCTCCAGTTTTTCCTGCGCGTCTGCAAGGCTCATGAACCAGTGTGCGTTCAGGCATTCAGACCTGAGTTTGCTGTTGAACGCCTCAATGAAGCCATTGTCGGTGGGCTTGCCAGGGCGTGAGAAGTCCAGGGTGATATCGTTGGCGTAGGCCCACAGGTCGAGGTCGCGCGGAATGAACTCGCTGCCATTGTCTACCCGGATTGTCCTGGGATAGCCGACTTGGGCACAGACCCGTTCCAGTGTCCGGACCACATCCTCGCCGCGGTAGGTGAAGCGCGGGTCAGCTGCTGGACAGAAACGGGAATGCGTGTCGACGATCGTCAGGATCCGCAGCTTGTTGCCCAAGGCCAATTGGTCATGAACAAAGTCCATGGCCCAGACATCATTCGGCGCGACAGACTCCTGGCGATCGTCTCGCAGCTTGGCCTTCACCCGCCGTTTCGGGTTCTTGATCCTGAGCTGCATACCTAATTCATTGTAAATTCTACGAGTCTTCTTGATGTTCACCTGCCAGCTCTCCCGTCGCAGCAAGACGTGGACACGCCGATATCCATAGCGCACCCGCGTTTCGCAGATCTCCCTGATCCGTCTCTCGACGGCTGCCTGGTCCGTGCGCCGGGACTTGTAGTGGAACGTGGAGGTGTCAAACCGCAGGGCCCCACAAGCCCTGCTTATCGACGCGCCCCAATCGATGCACATCCCGCGAACTAGTTCGCGCATCCGGCCAGGGTGAGCCAGCTGCCGCCACCGGTTCAAGCCAGCTGGTGAACGAGCTTTCGCCGGATGACGTCCTGCAGCATTTCCCGATCCAAAGTCAGGTCCGCGACGATCTTTTTCAGGCGGCCGTTCTCGTCCTCCAGCGCTCTCAGCCGACGCATCTCGTCCGGCAGCAGGCCGCCATACCGCTTCTTCCAGTTGAAGTAGGTCGCCTGGCTGATACCCGCCTTGCGGCAGACCTCGGCCACCGGCGTGCCTTCCTCGCCTTGCTTCAGGATGAACGCCTTCTGCGCTTCCGTGAACTTCGATGCCTTCATCGTTCTCCGCTCCTCTCCCAGCTAGGGAAGGTTAGCCGAAAACTCCAGCTTCAAACGGTCCAGTTCTCAGGGGGCAGAGCAGGCATCTAGGCGCGTCTGTCGATGCAGATGCTTCAAGCTGTCGGCAGCACACGAAAAAGCTTGAATGTTGGATATTCCGACGTTACGCTCTGCATAAGATGGATTTTCGGACTCTCCCATGGATGAAGTATCGGTTACCAAAGTAAAGGTCAAAACCAGTGTTTTTCCCCGCAAGGCTTTACAGGCCATATTGCGGGACGAATTGATGGGAGTGGCGGAAGCAGAAGCCGATATGAACGGTTTTACTCTTCCCAAAGATCCAGGCGTCGCTGCGATTGCGCCGGTACCAATGGATTCGCTCGTAGTGGTGGAGATCTTATGCTCCGTAGAAGATTTACTCGGGTTTCAACCGAAGGACGCCACGGTGCGCACTGGGGGATATAATTCTGTCCAGGATGCGCTTGATCACATAATGCCGCGGCTCGAAAAGCAATGGCAGAAAAAGCATGGGGAAACTACATGAGTGTTGCAAAGCGGGTAGATGACAATGATCAGAAAGAACGTCGTGTTCTAGGGGAACGGCTACGCGAAGCGAGACGGTATCTTGGCCTGAAGCAAGAGGAGGTGGTACAGTATCTTAATATTCAAAGAAGCGCGTTATCTGAGATTGAAGCCGGAAACCGGCGTGTCGAAGCCCTCGAACTGAATCGCCTGGCCAAGTTGTACCGCCAGCCGGTTTCGTATTTTATGGGAGAAGATGACGCGGATACGAATTTACCAGTGGATGTAGCACACCTTGCACGACGTGCTGCTGATCTGTCTCGTAAGGACCGTGACGAGTTGGGCCGGTTTACCGAGTACCTTCGCTCGCGCGCGGCCGCTGTCGAGGAATAGGCTATGGCCTCGAATTATGCTCAGGCTGTGCGCAAGGGTACGCTGTCAGCTGGTCGGCTGCTGCGAGAGCTCGGCGTCAAAGAACAGATTGAACAGTCAGGCGGTGCCATCAATATTTTTGCGGCAATTTCGGCGCTGGATGTGCCCTTGTTGTTCCGACCTCTGGACGGTTTGCTTGGCGCGTTTTTAAACTTCCCCACGCGGGGCATTCTGGTGACTACGCAGCGTCCTTTGAGCATCCAGCGGTTCACAGCGGCGCATGAGTTAGGTCACTGTATGCTGGATCATAAGCCAAGTCTTGATGATGAAAACATCTTGCGTCGCATGGTGGTGAATGAGCAACCAACACAAGATCTCCAAGAGGTCGAGGCGGATGGGTTCGCGACTGCATTTCTGCTACCAAAGTGGCTTATCGCCAACCACATGAAACGCCACGGTATTACTATTCCGCATCTGCGGCGACCGAACGTCATCTACCAGCTCAGCCTGAGGCTGGGCGTGAGCTACGAAGCATTCTGTTGGACCTTGGTACGGTACCGCATGATCGAGGGCAAACAAGCCCGAGAGCTCCTTCTGACACCGCGGCGCGCAGTGAAAGAAGCGTTGTTGGAAGGGCACCGCCCGACAAACTACCGGGGTGATGTTTGGCTTCTAACAGAGCGCGACGCGGGCTCGCGCATCGATGGTAGTCGGAACGATCTTTTTATCTTGAAGCTGACTGAACATAGCAATGGCGGTTACCTTTGGAACATCGATGAGCTGCGCGACAGCGGCTTTGCGGTTGTTCGAGACGAGGTCGCCGAGGTGGAAACCGAGAGCATTGGTGATCCTGGTGTTCGCCGTGTTACCGCACAACCGCCGCAGGACTATCGGGGGCGCTTAGTTCTAGATGAGGTTCGGCCGTGGGATAGTGATCAAGTACTGACACGGCTTGAACTTGATTTCGATTTCACCGGTCCTGAAGAAGAAGGGCTGTCCCGTATTGAGCGTCGTGAGCGGCTGATGTTGGAGGCCGTCTGAGTGTCGATTTTGGTGACTATAGATTTGCGCGGACAGTTTGGACCGGTTCGTGATCAAGGGGCGCGACCTACCTGTTTGGCGTTTGCCACAAGTGACGCGCATGCGGGCCTGCGTCAGGGCTGGGACCCATTATCCTGCGAGTACGTATTCTATCATGCGCAAAAGCGAGCAGGACAAACGCCAACGAAAGGTGCTTTTTTAAACGATATGCTTGCGACATTAGAAACTGAGGGACAGCCTAAGGAACAGGAATGGCCTTATCTTCCAGCGTTACCAAGTGACCTTTCGCAATACCATCCGCCGACAGCCGTAGGCGCGTTATATGGACGAGAAGCTGAGCAGCCACGGCAGGACTTGGACCTGATCCGAGGAGCGTTGAATCAACAGAGGCCGGCAATTGTGCTGTCAACGCTCACGCGTCGCTTCTTTCAGCCACCGAACGACGGCGTGGTAATGCATGATGATCAAGATCGAGTCTTTCCAGCGCCACGCCACGCCATTGTTGCGGTGGGCTACGGCGAATTTGGAGGCCAAAAGGTCATCCTCATCCGCAATAGTTGGGGACCAAGTTGGGGTATGGCGGGCCATATTTGGCTTACAGAAGATTATCTGCGTCGGCATATGTATGGTTTGGCGCTTTTAAAGGAGGCGTGCGATGTCCCCGATCGTACTGTCGCAGCCTAGCTGCATTGAAACGTGGCGAGAGGCGGTTCGTGCCGTTGATAACGCTTTAGGTCACGAAGCGCATAATGTGGTTCTGACGATAGAGGACCCAACGGCGGGGGCACAGCTCGGCGACAAACGGGTGGCGCTGGTGGACCGTTTCTTGCGTCTCCATGACAAATCCGTGCAGACGATCTCAAATACAATTTTTCCACAGGGTTTGTATCAACGCCATGGAGCGCCAGAGTTCTTCGAGGCTTTCCAAAAGAGAGTGTTACCGACAGTTCGTAAGAAAGAGCGTTGGTCTGGCTACTACTTCGAGCGAATGAGCCATTGGCCAGGAGCGCCATACGACAATCCATTGTGGGATATCGTTACGCGGATGCGTACGGTAACAGCGAACAACAAGTATGAGCTTGCGCTATTTGATCCCTCCCGAGATATCGACAATTCCCCTTATGGGGGGCAGTGCCTCAGCTTTCTGAGCTTTAAACGTTTGCCTGGGGCGCGCAAGAAAGTAGCACTGACAGCACTTTATCGAAATCACTACTATGTCGAAAAACTGCTGGGAAACTTGATCGGCTTGGGCCAGTTAATGGCGTTCGTAGCGAAGGAAACCGACCAGGAGGTCGGTCCGTTGACGATCATTTCGTCACACGCGACGATTGATCTGCCGAATACTTGCGCCGGGGGCCGCACGACACGTAAGAACATGCAGGCCTTACTTGATGAGTATGACGCCTTGCCGCTGCCGTATGATCAAGCAAATTCCGCAAATGGCAGTGCTGGTTCACGCACTGCGGGAGTGGCTGGCACTAAATCGTAGATGTCCTGAATGCCTGCTATGAAATCGGCCTGACCGCCGTAGCTAGGATGACGGACAACGGATACGTCAATCTGGAGATCAGCCAACGCAAGACCAGCGTCTTGACCGATGGCCACTAGTTTGCGAGGCTTAAGCAGCTTCAACAACGCCAGCATGAAGGGCCAAGTCGCTAGACGCTCCGATTTTTTATGACAACGGTTGGTCATGGCATTGCCCGGTGCATGAGGATGGAGCGGGAACACATTCCAAAGCATGACAGGTTTACCAATAGAATTGAGTTGCCCCCACGTTACAGTTGCAGTCCTTTCGGCTACAGGCGGCCCAATTGTTGAGCGAGATAGATGCGCGCCCGCAAAAAGACTTGAAGCGTCTTGCAGGTGTGCTTCATCAGTAAGCGGGATCCCAGTGCGACGCCCGCCACGGTAGCCGAGGTCGCGGGCGACCCAAATTGTGTCTGCACCGCCGTTTAGACAAGCCTCTAGGCATCGCCATAAGTTGGTGCGTCGTAGCTCGGCGGCATTTGCTGCATCGTGCACTGGGCAAATGTCGCGATATGGATTGAACGTGTTTTCGAGGGCGACTGCACTCAGCGCGTCCACAAAATCTGCTGCTGTCTTCATTTAAATCACTCTATGTCGAGGCGGCGGTTCACCATGTCTATGACAATGGTTCCACGTCGATGTTCGCGTAGGTAGCGGAAGGCAGCATAGCCTTGCAAGATGGCTCGTTCCCATAGCCAAGCCGGACATTCACTAACCTCATAACCCGAGACGAACTGACGGACTTGCTTCAACAAGTCGAATGGTAGCTCTCCAGGAACGCGTCCCTCAAAGAACTCCATGTTCATAGCTTGACCAAAGATCCACGTAGTAACGCCTTCTTCGATAAGCTTGGCGCGCGCACCATCCTGCGCTTCATCAATTGTAGGTTGGCTCTTTCGTTTAAGCCGGAACAAAGAACGCGTGACCGGAGACCACCCGAGGACAGCTACATAAGCGTAGTGGAAGACGTCATGGAAGCGATAGTCGTCTGGCGTCATTGCGTTGTCGGTGAGACGGTCGCCAATGTTGAGCCCATGGCAAGTCTGAAAGACATAGTTTTTTCCAGACACCGAGCGCTCAAAGATTTCGATCTTGATGTGCCGAGGCAATTGTTCTTCAAACGGCGCATCTTCGTCGAAGGGACACGGATAGTTCTTTTCGACAGGCCAACGATCGAGGGTTTTGTGCCGGTTCTTCACGGCGGCTGCTTCCAAACTCACGCCAGCCTCATTTGCTGATCGAATGAGGGTTTCTAAGATGGAGGCGAGGCTTGGTCCAAGGCCAGAAGGATCATGGCTGAGATCGTTTTTGGCATGTTTGTCCATCAACCGGCCAACAGCGGCCGCCAACTCGATAAGCGTGTTCTCAAAAGCTTCCGTTGGCGATTTCGGTGGGCCAATGATTGATGGTTGCAAGGCATCGAAGGTGAGAGCCTCTTCAGATGCTGATTCCCAGTCATCGCCGTCTTGGTGCAGGTTTGTGACGATATCAGCAAAGGTCACGCCACCTCTAATGGCGACAAGATTGAAGTACCACAGCACATCACCCAGTTCTTCCGTGACGGCCTCCGCATAGGCAAGGTAAGCAATCTTGTCTCTCTGTTTTTTTTTGACCTCTGCAAGGAGGCTGCCGACTTCCCCGAACAGCCCCAACAGTGGGAAATTCAACGAGCCATCGTCGCTACGTCTATCGGTCCTAATAGCTTCTCTGGAGAATTGCTGAACTGACAGCGGCACAAATTCGTCAGCCATAGTGATCCTCCCAACGTGTGTGCCGGCTTATTCCGACAACTACATCGCGTTGCCAACTATGGGTTGTAAATGTGATTGTGGCAATGAGACTACTCTGCCCCCTGGGAACTGGACCGTTTAAAACTGCAGTTTTCGACTAAACTTTTGAATAGCCTCATGTTTCCTGGACACCTTCTTCGCTAACCTTGAGGCAAGGAGGCCGTGATGGGCACAGGCAATTTCACAGACGAGTTCAAGCGTGACGCGGTCGCACAGATCACGGAGCGGGGCTACCCGATCAAGGAGGTTTGGGAGCGGCTCGGGGTCAGCCTGCATTCGCTCTATGCGTGGAAGCGCAAGTTCGCGAAGGCGGCCACAGGCGAGACCGATAAGGATGTCGAGATCCGTCGGCTGAAGCGCGAGCTGGCGCGCGCGTCGGAGGAGCGGGACATTCTAAAGAAGGGCGAGCCCTGTCCGCCATCGGTCCGAGGACAGTGGCGAGCGCGTATTTCGCCAGGGATGCAAGGTGAGATACGCGTTCGTGGCCGAGCATCGAGGGCAGTTTTCCGTCAGGGCCATGTGCCGGTGCCTGCGCATCCAACCGAGCGGGTTCTATGCCTGGCTTCAGGTGCCGCTGAGCAATCGGGCGATGGAAGACAAGCGCCAGACGAAGATGCTGCTCAATGCCTGGACCGACAGCGGCAAGGTCTACGGCTATCGCAAACTGCACGACGATCTTCTGGAGCAGGGAGAAAGTATCTGCGCGAACCGCGTGGCCAGACTGACATAGCTTGCAGGGATCAAGGCGCAGATCGGCTACAAGCGGCGTCCGGGCAGCTACGGAGGCAAGCCTTCGGTCGTAGTCGACAATACCCTCGACAGGCAGTTCGACGTCGAAGCACCGGATCGTGTCTGGGTGACGGACATCACCTACATCCGGACGCAGCAGGGCTTTGCCTATCTCGCGGTGGTCATCGACCTCTATTCTCGGCGTGTCATCGGATGGTCGATGCAAAGCCGCCAGACCACGGACGTCGTCTTGCAAGCCCTGCTCATGGCGGTCTGGCGACGCAAACCCAAGGCGAAGGTGCTGATCCACTCCGATCAGGGCAGCCAATTCACCAGCATGGATTGGGCCGCCTTCCTGCGCGCCCACAATCTTGAGCACTCCATGAGCCGCCGAGGAAACTGCCATGACTGTGAATGTGGTATTGCAGCTTGATGGCCTGACCCATGCTACGATTGACCCCGTGTCATTGTGTTGACGTGTCGACCATCAGGTTGCCCCGGCAGCGGGCGAGATGTGACTTCATAGGAGCCTGACGGTCCCGTACCTTCACAGTCCTGTCCTCTTCGATCGATGCCCGGGCTCATTTTGGCCAAGGGGAAGCCATGGATCAGATCATCGTTGGAGTAGATACACACAAGTCCAACCATATTGCTGTCGCGATCAACATGCAGGGCGCCCGCTTGGGTGTCATGTCTATTCCTACCACCCCTGGCGGGTATCATGGCCTCGAGGCATGGGCGACCGGGTTGGGGAGCGTCAAAGCCTTTGGCATCGAAGGCACGGGCTCCTATGGCGCTGGTCTGTCCCGGGATCTGCTGGCCAAGGGCCATACTGTGCTAGACGTCATGCGTCCAAATCGGCAGCTGCGCTACCTTCATGGCAAATCTGACAGCCTTGATGCCGAAGGTGCTGCGAGGTCCGTACTGAACGGTCAGGCCACCGCCTTGGCCAAAACCCAAGGCGGGACTTCAGAGATGATCCGGCATATCAAGATCGCGCGGGACAGTGCGGTAAAAGCCAAGTCACAGGCAATGATCACCTTAAAAACGTTGATTATAAACGCACCGGCCGAATTGCGCGCCAGCCTTGACCAGATCAAGGGACCGATCACTCTCGTTCGTCATATCGCAGCCCTCAGACCGGGCGAGATTACCTCCCCGACCACTTCAGCCAAAACCGCGATGCGTGCGATTGCGCGCCGCTGGCTTGTCTTGCACGAGGAAATTTTTGTCCACGAACAGGAGCTGGAGCGCATGGTCACAGACAAGGCGCCCGAACTGATGAAATCCCATGGCATCTCGACATTGACCGTTGCCGAAATGCTGATCCTGGTCGGCGACAATCCAGAGCGCATCCGATCCGAAGCTGCCCTTGCCAAACTTTGCGGCGTCTGCCCGATCCCGGCCTCGAGTGGCAAGACGAACCGAATGCGCCTGAACCGCGGCGGCAACAGGCAGGCCAATGCAGCGCTTTACCGTGTCGCTATCGTGCGCATGCGCGACGACCATGAAACCAAAATCTATACAGCCCGGCGAACGGCTGAGGGCAAGACGCGGCGCGAGATCGTGCGCTGCATCAAACGATACATCGTGCGGGAGATATACAATGCCCTGTGCAGACCAAAATCGCCGCCGATTGCCGCTTGACGAACATAGGAGCTTCAACGCGGTGGCCGAAAGCTTCTTCAACCTCCTCAAGCGGGAACGGATCAGACGGCGAACCTATCGGACCCGCGAAGAAGCCAGACAGGACGTGTTCAATTACATCGAGATGTTCTACAACCCGAAGCGCAAGCATGCGAGGAACGGGATGCTGTCACCAGTCGAGTTCGAACGGCAGCAGAAGATGACACACGAAGCTGTCTAAGAAACTCGGGGCTATTCACAAAGCGTGTGCCGACGAAAAGCAACGACCGTCGCCTCCTCGGCCTCGGTCAGGATCGTCGAGCGCAGCTCCTTTGTCCCGGTCTTGAGATCCTCGACCGTCTTGCGCTTGCGCCACTTCGTCACCGGCTTCTGGTTGATGCCCAACTCCCGGCTCAGCGTCGCGAGCGAAGCTTGCGATCGTTGAATCGTAGCTCTGACGGCATGCGTGGTCTTGGCGCTTTCATGGCGAACCTGGCCTATAATGCTTCCTTCCATTCCTCGGAAAGGATCGCACTGTCAAACCGCGGGATCAAATACCTAGCCCGGAAACTATAGGAACTCGGTCAAGAGGTCCGCAACATCCCGGCGCAGTTCGTTAAACCCAACGTGAAGTCGCATAAAACCGATATCATCGACGCTGAGGCTGCAACCAGACCCAGAATTTGCTTCGGCGTGATCAGGGAGGCGCACCAGATTGATCTGCAGATACTACACCGTTTCCGCAGCCGACTGGTGAAGGGACGGACCGGTCTTATCTGTCGGATGCGCTCATACTGTCTGGAGCACGGCGTCGCTCTCCGCCAAGGCGCCGGTGTGTTCAGACTTGATATTGACCGCACGATCGATGACCCGGAAGATAATCTGATGGAGCGGGCGCGCAGTGTCCTGTGGGAGCTACAGGGGGACCTTCTCTGCTTGAAAGAGCGAATTCTCAGCATCTCCACTGAAATCAAGAACATCGCGGACAGAAATGAGACTGTGCGTCGGCTAACTATGCTTCTTGGTGTCGGACCACTTGGCGAAACTGCCATCCTGGCGTCCAATGGGTAATCCGTCACGATTCAAGCAAGCGCGGAACGTGGCTGCATGGCTGGAGCTCGTGCCGCGGCAACACTCGACAAGACCAAACATCTTCATCGAGCCCCTGTGGTGTAGCGCACTCTGAAATACAAATGCGTCTACCTACATGCTTAGCAAAGCGAATTGCATGCACGCATAGGAGTGTGCAACTGGAGGGAATTTTACAAAAACCGTCGGTCGCACAAGGCCGAGCCTGTGTCAAAACTCGACCAGCGCGTCGGCGCGGCGTGGCGCTTCCGAGTAGTTTGATGCGCTCCGCCGTTTTCCGCCAGCTGGGCCAGTCGTTCGAGCCGGAAGACTTCCATGAGTGTCCCGGCGGAACAGCAAGGGCTACGGGCGGCAATCAGACCTGAATGGCCTGCATCAGCCGCTGGATGCCGATTAGCGCCACCATCCGCTTGATGTTGTAAGCCAGCACCTGCAGTGCCATCTCGCTGCGCACGTTCTTGAGCCGCCGTGTCAGGAAGTGAGTGTGCCCCATCCAGGCCTTGATTGTGCCGAAGGGGTGCTCGACCGTGCAGCGGCGCAAAGTCATTGGATCGGGATCACGGCCGAGCCTCTGGATGGCCGCGTCGACCAGGTCCTCGTGCTCCCACCGGGTGATCCTGCGCTCGGTGCCGGTGGTGCATCGGCTCTGCATGGGGCAGGTCTGGCAACCGTTGACCCAATATCGTCGAATTTGAACGCCGCGCTCTTCGCGGGTGCTGCGATAGGTCAACTCCTCGCCGGCGGGGCAAATATAGACATCGCGCTCGGCGTCGTAGGTGAAGTCGGCCTTCACATACATCCCCTTGGCCGCATTGCCCGACGTGGCCGGGCGCGGCACGGTCGTGGTGATACCGGCCTCTTGGCAGGCCAGGATCTCATTGCCGCTGAAATAGCCCTTGTCGGCAATGGCATGCAGTTTATCGCGGTCGAGCGCTTTCTTGGCCGTGATCGCCATCGGGCTAAGTTGATCGCGGTCGAAGCCCTTGTTGGTGACCTCGTGGGCGACGATCAGGTGGGTCTCGGTGTCGACGGCGCTCTGGACGTTGTAGCCGACCATGCCGCTGTGCCGGGCGCTGGTCGCCATGGCGCGGGCATCAGGATCTGTCAGGGAAATCTTGCCGTCTGGTGCATCGGCCAAGGCCTTGTCCATCTCCTTTAGCCGGTCGATTTCCTGCCGGATCCGGCCATATCGGCGGCCGAGGTGCCGCACCCGCTCGCTCCGAACCTCGCCTTCCTCCTGCCGGTCGATGCGCACCATCTCGTCGATGTAGCGTTCGACATCGGCCTCCAGATGCGCCAGCCGACTGGCGATCTTGCCCTTGGTGAAGTTCCTGTCGCGGTTGTTCACCGCCTTGAACTTGCTGCCGTCGATGGCAACGCAGTCGCCCTTCAGCACACCGATCCGGCGGCACAACTTCACAAACTGCGCGCAGGTCTTGCGGATGGCATCGCCGTTCGTGCGCCGGAACTCCGCGATCGTCTTGTGGTCGGGCACAAGCCGCCCCGTCAGCCACATAACCTCGACATTGCGCCCGGCCTCGCGCTCGAGCCGCCGGCTGGACGGGATGCGGTTCAGATAGCCGTAGATGAAGAGCTTCAGCAGAGTCGCCGGATGATAACCCGGCCGCCCCGTCCTTGCAGCCATGGCACGGTTGAACCCGAGGCCAGACAGATCAAGCTCATCGACAAACAGATCGACAACGCGGACAAGGTCATCCCCACCGATCCAGTCGTCGAGCTGATCCGGGAACAGGGATGTCTGGCTGCGTTGCACACCTTCGATGAAACCGGTCATGGACTGCCCTCCCGACGTCAGGAAAGCATAGCACATCGCTAGGTTTTGACACAGCCTCGGCCCTTTGCGGCCGACCGGCAGCAGTGGTCTACTCACCGCAATTCGAAGTGAATCGACGATGTTGATTTCCACCCAGAACTGAGCCGGGTGTGGAGTGAACCCCATGGGCTGGACCACATCGCACCATTCGAACTAAGCCACTTTCTGGGCAAACAGGGTTTCGAATTCCTCGGGGGTTCTGTAGCCGAGGGCTGAGTGAAGCCTTCTCGTGTTGTAGATCTGCTCAATGAAAATCGGCAAGCGGACTGCCACATCGGCAAAAGTCTCGTAACCGCCTCGATAGACCTCCTCGACCTTCAGGGTCTTTATAAAGCTTTCAGCCTGCGCGTTATGATAAGGATTGCCGACGCTGCTCATCGAACCGCGCAAGCCTGAAGCATCAAGGGCATCCCGATAGCTTTGGGATGCGTACTGACAGCCGCGATCCGTATGATGAATGCAGCCATCGGAAGGCTTTCTGGTCATGACGGCCGCGCGCAGAGCTGCGAGTGCCAGTTCCGTATCCAGATGCTGTGACAATGCATAGCCTATGACTTTGCGGCTACAGGCA
Source organism: Paracoccus sp. 08 (assembly GCF_024105395.1). Classification (NCBI taxonomy): domain Bacteria; kingdom Pseudomonadati; phylum Pseudomonadota; class Alphaproteobacteria; order Rhodobacterales; family Paracoccaceae; genus Paracoccus; species Paracoccus sp. 08. The sequence goes on from NZ_WEKR01000069.1 coordinate 27,887, forward strand.
TCCAGGATGGCGGCCAGGTAGCAGAAGCCTGTGACGACACGGATGTAGGTGAAATCCGCGACCCAGACCCTGTCAGGGCGATCGGGAATGAGGTTGCGATACAGGTTGGGAAAGATTGGAGAGTCATGCCGGCTGTCAGTCGTACGCACAGAGCGCTTGCGGGGCTTGATGCCCAGTCCCGCTACTCGCATGACCCGTGCTACCCTCTTGTGATTGATTGCAAAACCACGGCGCCGAAGCTCGTGGGTCACGCGTCTATAGCCATAGCAGGGTAGCTCATCCTGGACATCTTCGATGGTGGCGGTGAGTTCGCCGTCTGTCAGCTCGAGGGTCCTGGCAGAGCGGTAGTAGTAGGTGCTGCGCGGCAGGTTCATGGCTTTGCATCTCCGTCTGACGGAGCGGCCAAGGGGCCGCTAATCACAAAGGATCTTTCGCTGCCGCCCGCGGTCGACATCCGCGGTGTTTTTTTTGCAAGATCCAGATCCATCGTGAGCTGACCGACCTTACGCTCGAGCGCGGCAATGCGAGCTTCATACTCTGCAATGACACTGGCCTCGGCTTCCTCGTCGTTCAACTCGCCCCGGTCATATTACGTGAGCCATAGCTGAATGAGGTTAGCGGAAAGATTGTGGCTGCGCTGCGCATCGCGCCGCCCAAGAGCACCGGTGCGGATGTCTTGGCAAAGCTGCAGCTTGAACGGCGTGGAATGCCGGCGGTAGGGACCTCGTGATGTCATGGGCCTTCTCCAATCAAGGCCCGTCCAGCGTATCAGTTTTCTAGGGGCCTGTGGTCCAGCCCATGGGGTTCACTCCAAACCCGGCTCAGTTCTGGGTGGAAATCAACATCGACGATATTAATAGTAGTAATTTAGAGCTGTCAAGGCGCCAGATCCTGTCTAAGAAAGGGGTAGAACCTTAATACAGCGAGGCATCTTCTAAAAGATAATCCACAGGGGTTTTACCGGCGTCTTTCTTAAGGTACGCAGGTTCCGTTCGAGTTGCTGCGAAGGTGTGCCTATGCATGACATACATGCTATCCGGAAGAATCCGACCGAGTTTGAACAGGCTCTGAACCGGCGAGGTTTATATGGGCTTACTGCGCAAATCCTGTCGCTAGACAGCGACCGACGCGTTCTCATCAATGCCGCGGAAACGGCGCAAGCCGATCAGAACCGTGCCAGCAAAGATGTGGGTGCCGCCAAGGCCATTGGAAATCAGACAGAATTCGAGCGTCTACGCGCGCTTATGGCTGAGAAAAAGTCGAAAGTAGCGCGTATGCAGGCAGAGGCAGCCACATTGGACAGCCGCCTGCAGGACCTGCTACTCGCCCTCCCGAACCTCCCACTTGACCGCGTTCCTGCGGGTAAAAGCGAGGATGACAATGTCGAATTACGCCAGTGGGGGGATCGCCGCCATTTCGAATTCTCCCCGGCTGAGCATTTCGAGATTGCGGGGGTCAAGCTAGGCATGGATTTTGAGACCGGCGCCAAGCTATCCGGCAGCCGTTTCGTCGTTCTTAAAGGCGGTGTCGCGCGTCTGCACCGCGCGCTAGCACAGTTCATGATCGACCTGCACGTTGACCGCCACGGTCTTCAGGAAACTTGGACTCCAGTCTTGGTGCTGGAGGAGATGATGTATGGAACCGGACAGCTGCCTAAATTTGGCGAGGACAGCTATCAGACTCGCGAAGGACGGTGGCTTATCCCTACCGCCGAGGTAACGCTGACAAATACCGTCAGCGGCGACCTTGCCGATTACGCCAGCTTACCGCGTCGCATGGTGGCTCATAGCCAGTGTTTCCGCTCGGAAGCTGGCAGCGCCGGACGTGACACAACGGGGATGCTGCGTCAGCACCAGTTTGAGAAAGTCGAAATGGTGTCAATTACCGACGGGGAAACCGGCCTTGCCGAACACGACCGCATGACGCGTTGCGCTGAGGCGGTACTGGAAATACTAGGCCTGCCCTATCGTACGGTCATTTTGTGCGCGGGCGATATGGGGCCAAGTGCAGCGATTACTCATGATATAGAGGTCTGGCTGCCGGGCCAAGATCGCTATCGCGAAATCAGCAGCATCAGTTATTGCGGGACTTTTCAGTCGAGGCGGATGAACGCGCGCTATCGACCAGAAGGCGGAGGTAAGCCTGAATTTATGCATACTCTGAATGGCTCCGGCCTTGCGGTGGGACGGACATTAATTGCGGTGCTGGAGAACGGACAGCAAGCCGACGGCTCAGTCCAACTGCCAGCTGCTTTGCATCCCTATTTAAATGGAGCAACGAAGCTGTCCAACACCGGAGATATCATTCGTTAGTATCTTTGTGAATGGTAGTTCTTTCTTTTTAAGTTATTTTCGAAGCTATGATTGAGTTTACGGTGGTGTCAAACTAGGGGCACGCGCGATTAATCGATTTTAGGCCGCCTAGCCTGAGTCATTCAATATCCTTGCTGTTGATTTCCACCCAGAACTGATGGGGTGTATACCCCCTCACGACAGCACTGCGATGTGCCAAAGCGATATTGGACAATGTCACAGGAAGGAGGGGTTATCACTGGCAGAGATTAGCATCGTCGGTCTGAATCTGGCAAAGCGGGTCTTTCCGGTTCATGGCGGAACTTGCGTTGGGTGCGTTATATGCCGATGGAAGCTCTCGCGGAGCTAAGGGCTTCATGTCTTCGCGCAGCCGCCGCCTTGCGTGGTTGCAATGGTGGCTTGCACGACGGCCCATTTCTGGGCTCGGAAGATCGGCGCACTCGACCATGAGGTGAGGTTGGTGCCACCCGCATACGTGAAGCCTTTTGTGAAACGTCAGAAGAATGATGCGGCAGATACGGAGGCCATCGCAGAGGCTGCGAACCGTCCAACTATGAGGTTTGTCGAACTCAAAACGAACGGCCAGCAGGCCCGTGCTATGGTGTTTCGAACCCCTGATTTGTTCTTGCGGCAGCGCACGAGTTAGGTGTGCCGCGGACACATCCGGTGCACAACGAGGAGCAAACTGCCGCGCCTTTCGTTGTTGCGACGCCGATCTGGAGTTACTACGCATTTGTGCCCCCGCGGTGGTCGTTTATCAGTTTGCTAACACTGGCCTGAAAGGGCGCAGCACAGGCATAAGGCTGGAAAAAGCTTTTCTGGAACGCTTCATCGCTCAAAACGGGCTCGCACGGCTCCTCGGCCGCAATAGGGTGTCATTCATAGCCAGTACAACGGCGCCGCCAGAACTACGGTTTGATCTGATGGTCCTAAGCGTGCCCATCAGCCCGTCTTGTTCGGGTTGGAACTGCGGCGCGGGCGCGTTACCGGCCGAATGTGCAATTTCATCAATGTCATAAAGTATAAGAGAAGAAGGTAGATTGGAATTCAGTCCGCTTGGCGGACTCGCGTAAATCTATGGCCTTGCCCATCATCGCCAAAGCCTTCGCAAGATCTGAGTCCTCGATCTTGAACGCTGCCAGTCCAGCAAGGTCGAGGGTCTCGACATGCTCTGCTTCCACTGCAAAGCGGTCCTCGCGCGCTGCCTGGTCGTCATCCGGCGCTGCCGGCCGACCAGCCCACCGCCCGAGAAGCGCAAGGGCGCGCTTAGGGGCGGACAAGCGATAGGCATTGCTGACCTGTCGGACCTGCGGCCCCCGGCCCTCATTCGGGGCAGGCTCAAAGCGGCGCAGCCAGTCCAAAAAGCCGTGATCGCGCAGTGCCTTTAGTGCCCGCACAACCGCGTCTCGAGACCGGCAAAGTTTTTCGGTGATGTAGTCCAGGGACGGATCCAATCGGCCCGACTTGAAGTTCACCAAATTCGCGAACAGCGCTAAAACCTCCAAAGCGATGCCGCCGAGGGGTCCGTTCCGCTTGCCAGGTTCCTTCTTTACCCGGTCATAGTATCGGGCGGCCATCAAGACCTTCTGTACGTCCTGGCGTGACGTCCCGCGCCAGAACGATGCCTCACAAGATCCCTTACGACGCGAATTGCGGTGGATGGGTTTGCGATCGGCCGCACTGCCATCGGCACGCGTGCCATCAATAACGCCGTCTATGCGTTTGAAAAAATTGCCGCGTTCTGCGGCCTCTCTGGTATTCATCTGCTGCTCCTCGATCAAGAAGCGCGGTGTCCGCAGGCAAGCCGTATCCGTTCGCACAGATGCGCTTTTTGCTCTTGATTTTCGGGAGTGGGAAGGTAACTATAGCAGTCGAACATCTTGCTAATTCAGGTCGCCAAACCTGTGTTACCAAACCCAAGCCCCCTCGTGCGGACCCCCGCGCGGGGGGTTTCCTGTTGGGTGGGTGGTTTTATCTGATTCTGCTCGTCCCTCTCTTTCCGGGCATTTTGCCGCATAGCCTACGCCAAAGGCGCCGAAGTGGCTGATGAATAAATGACTGCCGGCGCCGAATGACCCGCGTCAGTAAGTCTCCCAAATGATTTCGGAAATCTGACCGCTGTAATCCATGGTCCTCATCGCAATGCCACGCCTCGTTCCGGCTTGTTCTCCACCGTGATACCCTACCCGGTCACGAACCCACAAAGGCGCGTCCTGCAGGCGGATACTGATCCAACGAAACTCGCCGGCCTCGTCGTAGAAGCCCCGCTGCGTCGAATCTGATATCTCGATGCCCTCACTGTTCCGCTGACCACGATAGTTGACGTGGTAAACCTCGATGCCGTCACGATAGCCCCTTAAATCGTCTGTCAGACCATCGCTGCCCATGTTGGGCAGCGGCGGGAGACCGCTGGCACGCAGCGGGCAGTTCCAGAGCTGCAAGGGCGGCTCAACGGGCCACGGCGTAACGCGACGGATCATTTCGATCTTGGCTGCTGTGCATTCCGCTGATGCAGGGAAGCCGCCAGCCAGACAGAGAAGAATTGCGCAATCGATCGGGTAGGATTGCGCAGCGACACGCATCGGTGTCACAACGCCCGCCGACACGGCGATCATCACTCCCAACGTGACTTGGCCTAGACAACGCATAACCACTTCCTCAAAGCAACGATCCTATACGATGTCTGTCATCAGTATAAGATCATATAGAGCCTTTGAGAACGCTTTGGCAACGCCTAGAGGTCATTCTTCACCCTGTCAGAAACCGGATCGTGCGAAGACCTGCCGGTAGGATGTAAGGTGGCAGCGAAAACGAATAGTGCCCGCAGTTCAGCTGTAGGGTGTCCACCCTCGCCCCGGCCTGGTTCAACTTGGTGATCAAAGGTTCTGCCAGATGGGGCAGCACTACAGTGTCTCTGGTCGCAACGACAATCAGAAGCTCCAGACCGGGCCGTGCCAACTGCTCTGTATAGTTTTCGAGATTCAGCGGACTCCACACTCTGTTGAGTTGCGTGGTGTCGATCTGGCCCTCCAAGCTGGCGCGAACGTGCTTCGTAGCATCTCCAGTCCAAACCATATCGGCCAGACTACCTGCGGTCAGAAAAAGCCCTGCCTTCCTAACAGCTCTGTCTGTAGCGGCAACAAGGCCAGCGATCCAAGACCCAAGGCTTATGCCCAAGACCGAAATATGCTCATAGCCCTCACGTTCCAGGATGCGTATCAGCTTCCGCCCATCCGATACGGCTTGTTGAACCGACTGTAGTGTCCGGCCCAAATTAGAGCTGATCATATAATCCGCATATGACGATTCCGACCGGGACCGTTCAAAGTGATACGGCATAGCAATCTGGACTACCGTAATTCCCCGCCTCGATAGGAATGCAGCGATCTGCTTATATCTCGATCTCGCATTCCAATGATGAAAAACAATAAGGGCGCGTTTTTTGGTAATGCTGTCAGTTACTTTGGCTTGAATACGGTCGTTCTCCGCAACGCCCGTTTTAATATCAGACTGATACTCGATCCAGCCATCTTTCCATGTATAGTTGAAATTAGACTTCGCGGGTTCTTCAAAAAATGAATCATCAGCGACAGCTCGCTCAACCAAACGTATGAAATCAGCAATGCCAATATTTTCACTTTCCGGTATAGGAAACGCAAGATGCGCGTCCAGACTGAACACAGTTTGGCACTTTAAGGCGTTTCCACGCTGCGCCCGTTTATCATCCCAACGATCCAGCCAGCTATGATACATCAACGCGCCTTTCCACATTGCCATACCGGGATCCAAACCATGGATCAAAGAGGCCATAGGCCGCGAGAAGTATGGAAAGACCTAGAATGATTGAAAAGCCATTGACCATCCCGATAGCCGTATAGGCTATGACCAAAGACAGGACACAACCTGCCATTTTTACACGGGCATTTCCAGACCGCCGGACAAGCCCCACTTGGGAAAGTGCATAAGCGAACGTAAATACTGTTATTATGACAATAAGCAAACTTGTATATTGGTTAGGAGTGCTGAATTCTTTGTGGCTACGAATAGTGTCGCTCCCAACCGTTACAGCGTAAAAGTCATTCACGAGCCAGCTTATGATATTACTACTGTCCGTAACCAAGTAAACAGACTGGAGCTTCATGCAGATTGCAATTAAGATGCCTGATATAGCACACCTGAAAACACCTTTGGAAAGTTTTTCGCTGACCTTCAAGATAGCATCTGACGGGTTGTCATCGACAATCCTCTCTGACTTACGTTTAATGTCCCTATAGTCATATGCCAACGTGTAAAGTAAAATAAGCCCCACTAAGAAAAGATAGAAGCAGAGACACATATACAGGTAAGCAATTCCGGTAAAGAATGCCTGGGCCATTACGGACGTCAGCTCAGGGCGTATGATGCCAATTGACCCCCAATCAATCGCATAATCGCGACTACCATCAATAAGGGGCAATAAGCGAACACTGACCCACTGGAAAATACCCGCAAATCCTATGCAGACGAGAAACACTGACCAGTAGGTAAGCTGCGAAGCCTCAACCTTTTTCAACCATCCATTATTACCCTCTGAACTACCGCTTGCTGCAACAAGCAGGGCTCGCCCCTCATTTTTCCAGAAGGCTATTACCTCATGGCAAAAGCCGAGAAAGAGAGGCAAGAACACCATGAAAAGAAGAGTCCAGTTTGGAGCCCAAAAAAAGCCTACTTGCTTCAATGGTCCATTGTTTTCCGCGTAGGTAATACTATGGACACCCAGGAAGACAGACATAAATCCAAGCACCGCTGCGCCGGCAAAGACTGATACCGGTAGGTCTAGGAACGATCCCCCACCAAAGATTGCCTCTGATGTTCGGGCCAGACTGAAGCGTCTTTTGGGCTGAGTATCATCAGGAAGATCGTCGTCGGCATCGATCACGATCCCGTCGCCAACTTCGACTGCTATTTCTTCTAGGTTGCTTGCCTCAGAGGCGCTGCTGACCAAAGATTTCTGCCGCTCACGTCTTTGGACAACCAGCTGCCTTTGCGATGCACTCAATTCAGCTTGCCAGGCGCTTGTCGCCTTGGGGTCGTCGCAGCCAAAGATCCGTGCAAGCCATCGGATGTTCTCTGGACTGATGCCTTTGTCGTTGTCTTGGAACCAGAGCTGGACAGTGCGTAGCTCTATCCCTGCCCGGTTTGCGTCGATCAATGAGATCGCTTCAGCGAGAAGGTCTGCCGTCCAAGGGCCTTTTGGAAATCCGTTTTCGTCAACCGGTCGCCCGGCTCCTGCCGCCGCGAGGTTCTTGAAAAGCACCTTGAAATCTCTGCCACTAGCATCAGGCTGAACGAAAAACTTTCCATTTTTTATCAGCATGTTGGAGGGTTTCATTTCGTTCTGTTTCGCTCAATTTCGTATCGTGCCGTGATCAGGCCGCGGACCATAGTTCATTAACCAGAAATGAACAAATCGCCGGTGGATGGAACTCGCTGCGTTGCCACACACCGCGCCGCCCCTGGGAGTAATGATATGGGTATTCAAGGCAGCAAAATCGTGTCTGTCGATGACGATACGACTGGATCGCTCAACGAGAGAGAGCAGGCTCATCCGATCAAACGTGTCTTGGATCAGGGATCGCGGGAAGTCGTGGGTTGGCTCTACAAGTGGAACACTGGGCATGTCGCCATCATGTGGAAGGGCGAGAGATGCGAAAACGTGATCTACGAATGAGGAATGTGCAAACTGCACATTGCTCATAGCACCCTATAGCCCCGGCCCCGTGCATTAGGGCGGTCTTCGGGCCGCCCTGCTTATTTGTCACGCAAGACACCCATCACGGTTCAGGCCCATCATCAGGTCTGCCCGCCATGCTTCTTATGAGGCGTCGCTTGGAATGCCCATGCAAGACGCAGCAGCAAATCCCGGCATTGTAGCAAAGGCATTCTGCCGCGGGCTGAAGACAATCCTGCACGCAACACTCCCCCTAGCCAGCACAGGCCGCACCCTCCGAAGTAGCTTTAATTTGTTTGGTCAGCGCCCTACTGATGGCTGCGCAGGAGAAAAGTCGCGTCAATCAATCCTATAGGGTTGTTGTCAATATTATATTATCGTAGAACTGGGCTGCCCGAGAAGGGTGCCTGGTCCTACCGGTTGGAGGACCACAGGCGTGGAAGAAATAGAGCTACAAAAAGAAACGCCGAATGTGGTTACAGAACCCAGATTCAGAAAGCTCGTTGCTAGCGGCTATCTCGCTGAGGTCGTTTGCCAAGCGGCGGCCTACCGCAAAGCATCCGTCTGGTATGGCGAATGGATCGTTCGCGTCGTTAATTCAGAAGGGACTTTTGAAAAACTCCTCGTCACGACACCACGAAAGGTCGATGATATGGACGAAATTAAAGTCAGGGTTTTCAGAACAATTAACGGCCTTACTTCCTTCATGCACGAAGCCGGATTCAGGCACGTGGATGTTCCGCTGTTTGATAAAGAGCGGACCGTCCATTCAACATCAACAAATCCAGAAGATAAGAAAAAGAGCTAGGTCTTCACTATCCTCCTTTTCTCCGGCAATGGCTGGCTGCCTGATAGGGCTTCTTCCGCTTAATCCAGGCCACTCCTTTGCAAATGGCATGGTTCTCGTGCCCGGCTCCGATGGAGCCTTTCAATTCAGAGAACAAAGCAACGGCTTCGCTCGCCATTTCGGATCAGGCGGGCAGCCGATAATTCCAGAGGCTGAACGCCCGGCATCCCCTTCCCAAGACTCCATGTCGTTTCTTGCAGAACCGGAAAGCGGTTTTGTCGCGCCGCGTGCAGTTTCCGGAAGCGAAGAAATCCTCAACGCAATTGATCAGACCGCAATGCGCTACGGCGGTCACGTCGCCCTGCGCAAAGCCGGAATGTCAGTCATGGAATGGCGGCATTTCTACCGTGCCAATATTGAAATCGAGAGTGCTTACAACCCTCGGGCGCGGAGCCATGTCGGGGCTATCGGCCTCGGCCAGCTGATGCCAGCCACCGCCGCAACGCTCGGCGTGAACCCCCATGATATGCACCAGAACCTCGATGGTTCTGCACGATACCTGCTCCTTCTTCTTGATCGGTTCGGATCAATGGAGCTGGCACTGGCTGGTTATAACGCTGGCCCTGAAGCTGTCGCGCGCCACGGGGGCATTCCGCCCTACCGCGAAACCCAAGGCCACGTCCGCAAGGTGATGGCCGTCTTTTCCCGATTGAACGGAGACATCCTATGACCAAATCAATGCCGGTTTCGGCACTCAACCTGCTGCTCTTTGCCTTGCTGGCTGTCGGCCTTTTCATGCTGATGACAGAGCCTGCAATGGCCCAGGGGCAGATCAACCTCAGCCCGATTACGAACATTCTGACCGGAATTGCCGACACCCTTACCGGGCCGCTTGGCCGGGCCATGGCAACGCTGGCCGTGATCGGCATCGGCGCGGCTTGGCTGATGGGCTACGTCGATTTCCGCACTGTCGTCTATGTCGTCGCGGGCATCGCCATCGTCGCCGGCGCCAGCGTCATCGTGAACGCGATGTGGGGCACTCAGTAATCTCATGGTTAAACGGTCCCCGCTGTTCCTCGGCCTCATTCGCCCGGCCCGCATTATGGGTCTTCCGATGTTCTATGCCGTGATCTGGATGGTGGGGTCCGTCCTGGCTTTCGTGTGGGTCCAGAGTTTCTGGACCCTCACATTCACGGCCCTGTCCTATCCGGCCCTTTGGATCGCTGCCGAATGGGACCCGCATTTTTTCGATGTGGTCACGGTCGTAAGCAAAAAAACCCGCCGAACCAAAAACCGCGATCAATGGGGTGCTGATAGCTATGAACCGTAATCTTCGGATTGGGCCTGCCGCCCTTGATGCCCTGCCCGCATGGGCCAGCCGGGAACAATCGGTGGCTTCAATGCTGCCATATGTCTCGCTGATCGACGACCTGACCATCCGCACCAGGGGCAATGAGTTGTTCCAGTGTATCCGCGTCTCCGGGCTGAACAGCCTGACCGTCGCCGATGAAAAGCTGGACCGGATGAAGGAAATTTTCGCCAGCATCATCGCCCAGACCGGCGACAAGTTTGCCTATACCGTCCACAAGGTATCGCGCCGCATCGACACGGCCCTTCCGCCCGTCGCGGATGATGGGCTTGCTGCCCAGATCGACCGGCGTTGGCAGGCCCATATGAGCCGCGCCAACCTGCGCGAACACACCATCACCATAACCGTCATCAAGCGTCCTGACGTGCTATCGAAGATCCCGTTCTCGCAGCGCCAGTCTCAGGAAGCTCTGGCCCGGCAGATCGACGGCCAGGTGGGCCAGCTGCAAGAGGTCGTGGAGTTTCTCTGCTCGGCTTTGTCAGGCATGAGCCCGCAAGTGCTGACCGCATCTAGCGGTCAACTGCTTGGCTTTCTCGAAAGCATCAATACCGGGATCGAGGTTCCGACATTTCACACGTCGCTGGACCGGACCATTGCGGAAACCGTCAGCAACACACGCGTCACCTTCAAGGGCGACAAGATTTACCTGACCGGGGGCAGCCTGCCGGATCGGGTGGGCATGATCTACTCGATCAAAGAGTTTCCGCGCGAGTCCTTCGTGACCATGTTCGATGAACTGGACCTGCCCGTCGATATGGTGGTGTCGAACTACTACGTTCCGGTCAACAGCGGCATCATGGAAGAGCGGATCGCGCGGGAACTGCGCCGCCGCGCCGCGATCAACGACAAGGCCGCCAACCTAATCGAGGCCGTGCAACAGGCGCAAAACCGTCTGGCTTCCGGTGAGATTTCTTTCGGACAGCATCAGATGGCGGTCGCCGTCTATGCTGACAGCGAAGCGGAGTTGGCAAAGATCAGCTCGATGATCCGCAACATCGCCGTAGGCGCGGGCGTCAAGATGATCGCGCAGGGCTATACGGCCCGCACCGTCTATTTCGGCCAGCATCCCTGCAACCGTGCCTTCCGCATCCGCGAAGGCGCGATCACCAATGAACAGTTTGCCGACTTCGCGGCGCTGCATCGTGCAGCCATGGGCAAGAGCGGTGAAAATGTGCCTTGGGCCACTCCGATTACGTGGTTTCCGACAATTTCGCGCAGTGCCTACCGCTTCAACTTCCATGAAGAAGGCGATCCGAAAAAGGAACCAAGCAACGGTCACACGCTGGTCCTTGGCCGCATGGGGTCGGGCAAATCCGTGCAGGCGGCATTCCTGGCCGCACAAGCGCAACGTGTCGGCGCGCGGGTCTTTGTCTTCGACTATCGCCGGGGCATGGAAATGGCCGTGCGCGCCTTGGGCGGCCGGTATTCCGAACTGAAGGCAGGCGAACGCACGGGCCTCAATCCTCTTTGGATCGAGACGGACACGTCCGGGCAGGAATGGCTGAGCGATTGGATCATTCACCTGATGGAAACCGGCCATAGCCAGCTCCAGCCGGAACAGTCCCGCGCGGTGCGCGACGCTGTGCGCCAAAACGCAGAGGCGCGAAATCCCAACCTGCGGACCTGGACGCAGTTTGCACAGCTGGTCGGCTCCACCCATGACGGGGGCGCGCTGGCGGAACGGCTGAACGAGTGGACCGAGGGAAACCGCTTCGGCTGGATTTTCGGGCGCGAGGTCGAGGATACCTTCTCGCTGAACGGCCAGTTTGTCGGCTTCGACCTGACGGACATTCTGGATAGCGAAAATCAGAAAGCCCGCATGGCGGTCCTGTCCTACATCTTCCGGCGCATCGAGCGGCAGATCGAGGACAAGCGCCCCACGATCATCATCATTGATGAGGCGTGGAAGGCGCTGGACAACAGCTACTTTGCGGGCCGCATCGAAAACTGGCTGGTCACGGCGCGCAAGCAGAACACGGTCGTGGTGATGATGACGCAGTTTGCGCATCAGCTCCAAGCCTCCGCGCATGGCCGGACCCTGATGCAGGCACTGCCCACGAAAATGCTGCTGCCGAACAAGGATGCCAGTGCCGAGGACTATGCCGGGCTGCCGCTGAACCAGAAAGAACTGGAAATCCTCATGGGCGTGAATCCCGGTTCGCGGATCGCCCTGCTGCGATCCGATGACGGCTCGCATGTCATCGACACAGACCTTTCGGCCCTTGGCCCGCTCCTGACCATCCTCGGCGGCATGAAGGCCGGTGAGGCGCTGGTCGGCGCGGACTACCGGACCCGCCCTGATTTTTGGAAAGGATTTGAAAATGCGTAAGCATGCCCTCTGCGCCGTTTTGGCGTCCCTGGCCCTGTCTGCCTGCGCTGGCACCCAATCAAAGCCGGTCAGCAGCAAGTGCTTCAATGCGCGGGGTGATCTGACCTGCGATCTGCGCCCCCTGCCAGAACTGTGGGGCGAGGCGCGACAGGACGCTGTGCGCCAGGTGGGCGTGTATGAGGGTGCGGTCGAGGATGGTCCTTATGCGCAACGGTGATCCGCGCTCCATGCCCGCAAAAGGCCCGCGCGAGACGTCAAGGATCGAGCAAGGGACTGCGGGCAGCCTGGCGGTGGCTCTGGCGGCCCCTGTTCTTGCCCTGATGCTGTCCAGCACGGCGATGGCGCAAGGTGTGCCGGTTGTCGATCCGGCCAAGAATGCCCGCGAGGCGGAGATCACCCTGCGGCTTGAAGCGGACCTCGTTCGGCAACGGCAGAAGGCCGAGGAAGGCCGCAAGCGTGTCGAAGCCGAACGGGAACAGGTCGAGGCGCTGGAGGCGGTCACCGAAGGGATGACCCTGCCCGATGATGGGGCGGGGGCCGAGGAAACGGTTCGGGGCTTAGAGGAAGGCTTTGCGCCGTCTGCGGAAGTCTATGCCACCGACAACAGCGCCGCGGCGGACAGGCTGTTTAGCGGCGAGCGTGAGAACGTCGAACAGATCATCATCCGGGCGGCGCAGGACACGCACCACATGCAGCGTGCCGGGCTATCTTTGATCCAGTGGCGGTGCTGGTTGCAGGCTCTGATCTGGCAGGAAAGCCGGTTCAATCCCCATGCTCGCTCGCCCGCCGGGGCCTATGGCTTGACCCAGATCATGCCTGAAACCGCCGGTGATCTAGGCATCAGAGACACTTATGAAAGTGATCCCTATGTCCAGGCCGAGGGTGGCGCGCGTTATCTTGCACAGCGGCTGAACGAGTTTGACGGCGACATGACCCTGGCACTGGCCGCCTATAACGCCGGGGCGGGTAATGTTCGCAGATATGGCGGCGTGCCGCCGTTCAAGGAAACCCAGAACTACGTCCGGATCATCCCGACCAAGTATCAGGAATACATGGCGGCGCTTGGCGCGGCCGACCAGATCGGCAGCATCGAGGCCAGCTACATGGCCAATGCCGAGAAGGCGATGATCGGCGGGGCCACGGCGGAATATGCCGACGAGGCCGGACAGGACATGGGGCTGGCGATGGCGCGCCTTGAGGAAGCCATGTCCCGTATCGGAGAGACCACCAACGCAGCAGAGGCGATGGCCCTGAACAGCTATGTGCGCGCCGAATTTGTGCGCCTGCTGGTCATCAGGACGCGCCTCGTCGCCACACGCTCCAAGCCGATGACGGCAGAGCAGATCGCGGCTGCTTCTGCCTTCGCGCAGGAACGCGCATTCATGAATTTTGAAGGGGGATTGTAATATGCGGATTGCATTCAAGGGATTGATCGTCGGCGCGGGTCTGTGCCTGTCCGTGGCACTACCCGCGCCGGTCACGGCGCAGGGTGTGCCGACCGTCGATACCCAGTCCATCGCGCAGCAGATCACGCAGATCAGGCGGATGCTGGAAGATTACGGCATCCAGACCGACATGCTGGACCAGCTTGTCGAGCAACTGGCCGAACTGCAATCGCAGACGAACGAGCTGCAACAGATCTATGCCGTCCTGACCGGCAATGCCGACATTCAGGGCCTTCTCATGGGGGGCGGGCTGGATACGGTTCTCGCTCCGAAAATGACCAGCATCCTGCAAGCCGCCAATGCGGCATCGTCCGGCGACTGGTCGGGCCTGTCCTCGGATTACCGTGAGCAGATACAGGCGGCCGCGCAGACGACGATGATCGGGGCGGGCCTCGATCCGGCACGGGTCGAGGCCATGGGCCGGGATGGCAGCGTGGCGGAAAAACGCGCGGCCAACCAAGCCACGACCGGCGCGATGGTGGCGGCCTCGGCCGATACCGCGCAGCGGGAAAGTGCGGTCAGCCTCCAGCGCCTTGACCGTCTGGTGGGGGAAATCCCGCAACAGACCGGCATCAAGGAAGCCATCGACCTGAACACCCGGATGATGGGTGAGGCTGTCAGCGAGCTGATCAAGAACAATCAGCTTCTCGCTCTCCAGAGCTACGGGATGGGCATGTCGGACGTGTCGATTGCCAGTGCCTGGGCGCAGGAACAGCAGATGCTTGATTTTACCATGCCGGATTTGGAGTGAGCCACTGATGTTCAATCGCAAAAACACAACGGCGCAAGCCTCCGCCACGGCCATCCCGTCCCGCAATGTCAGTGAGACAGAGGAAGAGCTGATCTACGGCGCGCGGCGGCGCGGTGCCTTCTGGCAGAAGTTCGGGGTTGCCGGATGGGGCTTCGGTGCCATCGGCTGCATCATGGCGGCGGTGATCGCGGCCAGCCATGAGACGCCTGCCCCGGTCCTGGTGCCGTTCGATCCGTCCAGCGGCATGGCGCTGCCGATGGTGAACCTGCAAACGATCTCCGTCAGCAACCGTGATGCTGTCGTGCAGTCGCTGGTCCATGCCTATGTGCGCGACCGGGAAACCTACAGCATGCTCGACAATGACCTTCGGATCCGCTCGGTGCTGGCCCGGTCCTCGGGGGCGGCGCTGCAATCCATGCGCAGCCTCTGGTCGTCGGAAAACCCGGACTATCCGCAAAGCAAATACGGCGCGAATGCACGCATGGATGTGGAAATTCTCTCGGTCACGCAGATCACCAATGATCGTGCCCAGGTCCGGTTGCGCAAGCGGCTGCAGGACAGTGACGGGGAAACCCGGGGTCTGTTCACGGCCACGCTGGCCTTCCGTTACGACACGACCGACGCCCGGTCGCTAGAGGATGTCTGGACCAACCCGTTCGGCTTCTCGGTCTACGAATACGCAATCACCTCTGACAGATCGGAGATCCAATGATGCGCGGCACTTGTCTTGCCATTGCCCTGTGCGCGGCCAGCATGGGGGCGTCGAGCGCCTTGGCCGAAGTGACCCCTCGGGCGGGCAATCTCGATGCCCGTGTCCGCTATGCCCAATGGGTCGATGGACAGGTCTACCGCGTCCAGACGCAGGTTGGCCGGGTCACGTCCGTGGAGTTCGGCCCGGATGAAGAAATCACCTCCGTGGTCGCGGGCGATACCGTCAGCTTCAATTTCGATGCGGTGCCGGGTGGCAGCGCCTTCGTGATGAAGCCCACGACCAGCGGCGCCGCCACCAACATCAACGTCTATACCAACAAGCGGCAGTATTACTTTGAGGTCTCGGAAACCGCCTCGGCGCAGTTCTCCGTGGTGCGCTTCACCTACCCGCGCGGCTCGGGCAGCGCCACGCCCGCGAACCGCCAGGTGGCCCGTGGTCCGCTGAATTACGACTACGGCGGCAGTATCGTGAACGGCACCACCCCGACGCAAGTCTGGGACGATGGGGCCTTCACCTATTTCAAGTTCCGGCGCAACGGCGAATTGCCCGCGATCTTCAAGGTCACGGCAGGGCAGGAAATCACGGTCAATTCCCAGACCATGCCCGATGGCGTGGTGCGCGTGACCGGCACCAGCCCGTTCTGGATGCTGCGCTTGGGAACGGTTGAATCGACGGTGGGGATGATGAAAGCGGTGAGGTTGGTGCAATGAGCGAACAAGAAACGGCAGACCTGCGCGAACGGCTGGCGGCGCTGGAGAAATCCAATCCGCGCAATCAACCCAAGGCCCGGCCTGCGGCAAAGGCTGCCAAGATGGCCGGGCTTCTGTGCGGCGGCGTGGCTATCGCCGGACTGGTCTATGTCTATTCGCTCCCTGACGGCGCAGCGGATATGACCGTCCGTGAAGCCCAGGAGTTCCAGAACGAGGGCAGCGGCTTTGGCGATCTGGAAAATCCCCCGTCCGCGGTGCCGGCAGCGGTCGAGGTCGCAGAACCGGAACCGGCCCCTGCCCCTGCGGCGGAAAGCGACAATTCCGAAGTGGTCGATCTGATCCGCGGCCTACAGGACCAGATCGACCGGCTGTCCGAGGCTCCCGCCGAGGACGCCGAGGGTGAGCCTGTCGTGGATACGCAAGCTCTCGACCAAATGCGCGGCGAGCTGGACCAGCTGCGCAACGAGGCACAATCGCGCGAGCAGGAACTGAACGAACAACTCAGCAGCCGTAACCTCGAAATTGCCGAGTTGAAGAACGATCTGGACATGCTGCGGCTGCAAAACGGCCAGAGCGTGATGCCGGGGGGGGATGACGATCTGCTCACGCAGCGCCGTCAGGCCGCCGACGAGGCGGCGCAATTGGAAGAGGCCCGGTTGCAATCGTCCATGGTTGCCCTTGGCGGCGGCGGCGGCGCAGGCGGTGCCATCGCCGATGCGGCGGGTCTGGGAGACGGGGCGGCTGCGCAGCAGGCGGCGCGTCTCAGCGATGATGCCCAATTCGTGCGCGATGCCGGGCGTCCGGTGCAGGTCCAGCGCGCAGAGATCATCGTGAACCCGTCCAACACCGTCACGCAGGGCACGATGATCCAGGCGGTTCTGGAAACAGCCATCGACTCCACGCTTCAAGGTCCGATCCGGGGCCTCGTGACGACCGATGTGGTGGCCTATGATGGATCGCGCATCCTGATCCCGCGCGGGTCGCGTCTGATCGGCAGCTACTCGGCAGATGTGGAAACAGGCCAGAACCGGCTTCTGGTGGCATGGGAACGTATCATCATGCCCGACAACCAGTCGGTGCAGATCAGCTCCTTTGGTGGCGACGCCTTGGGCCGTTCCGGCACCACTGGCAAGGTCAACAACCATTTCTTCCGTAGGCTCGGGGCGGCGGCGCTGATTTCCACGATCTCGGCCATCCCCTCGGCCTTGCAGGACGACAGCGGCGACGGGGGCGTGACCATTTCGACGGGCGGCTCCAACGATCCCGCAACCGGCGTATCCAACGCCGTCACCGGCGCAACGGAGTCGGCCATCGGCAAGTATGTCTCGATGCCGCCGACCATCACCGTCAATCAAGGCACCAGGATCACCGTCATGGTGGACCGCGATCTGGAGATTTTTTGATCATGAACGATATGGAACACGGCAGCTATCTGGATGAAGCCTTGTCCCGCATCGGGGCTGTCATCGACAGTCCCGCCTTGGTGGAAATCGCCATAAACCCGGACGGCCGCATCTGGTCGCTGGAACACGGCGATTTGGCGATGAAGCTGGAAACCCGCGCGGCGATGAACCGTCAGGAAGTCATGGACCTGGGCCGCCGTATCGCAAGCGCAGGGACGCAGACCCTTGGCCGGGATGCGCCGATCATCTCGACCTCCGTAGATTACCGGGGCCGTCCGATCCGGGTCCAGGTGGTCGCCGCGCCTGCCGTTGAATCAGGCGTGGCAATCTCGATGCGGTTCTTCACGTCCATGCCTATCGACAAGATTCAGATCAAATACCTGTATGGGCAGGAATACTCGGTGGAAAAGGCTCGCTCGGAGACGAAGCGAGAACTGAAAAGGCTGGCAGCGACCGGCGATATCGATGCGGCCCTGTCGTTCATCGTCCATCACAAGATGAACGCCTTGATCGCGGGTGCGACGGACAGCGGCAAGACCACTGTTGCGCGCAAGATGCTGGCGCAGGTCAGTGACAGCGAACGGATCATCACCATCGAGGACGCGCCTGAATTGCAGCTGACGCAGCCCAATGTGGTGACACTGATTGCGGCGCGGGACAGCAAGACCAGATCGCCGGACATCATGCTGACCTCCTGCATGCGGATGCGGCCGGACCGACTGATTGTGGGCGAGGTCCGGGGCAAGGAAGCCATGACCTTCATCGAAGCCATCAACACCGGCCATGGCGGGTCAATGACCACCATCCATGCCGAAACCCCAAAGCTGGCTTTGTGGAAACTCGCCATCATGGCGCTGAAGTCGGAACTGCCGCTGACGTTCGATGACACGCTCCGCTACATCGCCAGCTCGATCGACGTGGTGGTCCAGAATGGACGCGCCGGCGGCGAGCGCGGCGTGCTGGAATTTTACATCCCTGATGCCGGGGTCAACGGAAAGACGAGCCATGTTTGATCAGAGAACCCTTTTCATCGCTCTCACATCGCTTGCTGTCGGTGTGGCGATCGGTGGTGCCGTCCTTAACAGCTGGCTCCCTGCCGAGACTGCATCCCCCACGCGGATGGGCGATGTGCAGTTTGCACAAGCCCAGACCGAGCCGCAGCCTTCACAGGCTGAGCGGGACTTTATGGATTTTACCATGCCCGATCTGTCAAAGCCCCCGGCAGGTGGTGAGACAACCCGTCATGGATGCGTGAAGCCACAGCCCCCGGAATGGGTCATCAATCGAACTCCGCAAGAAGCAAGCAATGCCCTTCTGATAAGATCAATATATGACATGCGACGCTACCAAAGCATTGTCGAAACTAATTCATGCCCATGCGAAGTTGAATATCCATCATGGGATAATGCCGACGATGAATACCATAAGGTAGCCGCAGGTAGCAGCATAGCAGAAATCCGCGAATTGGATGGAGCTGTGTTGTCTGAAGTGGCAAGGCTACTAAAGCCATCGATAGATATTTGCCGCAAATGGCGAGGTCGCTGATATGGCCATCGTTGCACCAATGGTCAATTCGGCGGAGACCTTTCTTGTTAATGCAGCCAGATCGACGTTCCTTGGCCTAGTGGAAGCATCGGGCACCCTAGTTGGCCACATGGCTGTCCTAGCGGTAGCTCTTTTGGGTATCAATATGATGGTGCAACTACGACCGATGGCGTGGGGGCATTGTCTAAGCCTGATGATAAAGCTGGCTTTAATAGGCATTTTTGCCTGGAATTGGAACCAATTTTGGGGAGTCGCTGACGGCATTTTGCGCTCTATTGAATCAACGGCTGGTGGCATACTTGCATCTAGTGGAAACGGGTTAAGTGGTCCAACAATCAGCGATGGTTTCGCCAGTGAGATCGACCGAATGATGGTTAGATTCAGTATAGCAGCAACCAATATCGCACAGGAAATGGGTGGATACTTTACTACGGCTATCGTTTCCGGGATATGTTTGTCTCTTATCGGCATTGTTACAGCAGTATCAACACTGCTCATATTATTTCCGAAAGTGGTAATTACCATCCTTCTTGGATTGGCTCCTATTGTTATTGCCATGACCCTTTTTGAAGCCACAAAAGGATTCTTTGAACGCTGGCTTTCGGCGTGTATCAGTTGGTCGCTTTACCCCCTATTTATTGCATCAATCTTCTCGATTATGATTTCAATGGGAAATGAGATGATTGAGCGCATTGGGACCAGTGGATTCTCTAGTGTCGGGGCGTTCATTCCCTTCATTGTTTTGCTTATTCTGATCTTGCTCTGCATGGCTCTGCTACCCATGCTTGTCACAACTGTATCTGGAAATATTGCAATGACCGGCGTCATTGCGGCTGCTAGTAAATTCGCTACGCAAAGTAGCAATATTTATAAAGCAGGAAAGGGCGCAACGGCAGGCGGTGCAGCCATCGCCAGAACCTCAGCGCAAACGATGCGTGGAGAGAATGCTGTCGGTCGCGCCGGACAGGCGTTTGCAGCACACCCATCTGTTTTTCAGGCGACCACGGGGGTTGCGGCGTCAATCAATAGAATGCAGGATAAGGCCCGCATACTCGGAAAATAATATTCGCATAAGCGAGGGACATGAGGGCAGCTTTTTGCTGCCCTCGCTTCATTGAAACCCACATTTCCCAAGTAAGGCGCTGATTTCGCTGTCCTGACCATTATATTTCCTATATAAAACATGGTGTTGAAGGCTGCGAGGGGCGCGTTTCATGGATCACCCAGAGGGTGCGGGCTTGCAACGGGCAGATCGGGTGGATTTCGACCCTCGCGTGCGGCTGGAATTTCGCGGCACGCAGCTCAGTTCCGACGGCGGCCTTCTGGTGATGCGCGAGCTTGATGACGCGCTCGGGTTGTCCGATTTGGCGTCAGCGGCGCTGCGCGATACTCGCTCTGGCAAGAACACGGTCCATCGGCTCGACGGCCTGTTCCGGCAATCAGTCTTTGGGCGGCTGGCCGGATACGAGGATGTCAACGACGCCAACCGTCTCGCCTGCGATCCGGTCATGCGCCAAGTTGTCGGCGGCAGAGCGGTCGATGCACAAGCGGCCTCGGCATCGCAGATGGGACGGTTCGAGACCGAGACGCTGGCTCTGGCCGGGAACCGTGCCGCGCTGGCCGACCTGAACGGGCAATGGATCGACCGGTTCCATGACCGTAACGGGCTGAAGTACATCGTTCTGGACATGGACAGCTCGGTCAGCCCGACCCATGGCGACCAGGAAGGGTCCGCCTGGAATGGCCATTTCGACTGTAGCTGCTATCACCCCAACTTTCTGTTCAACCAGTTCGGGATGCTGGAACGCTGCGCCCTGCGCCATGGCAACGTCCACAGCGCCGATGGCTGGCGTGATGTTCTCGACCCCGTCATTGCGCGCTACGCGGAGCGCGACCTTGGTGGCAGGTTCTTCCGGGCCGATGCTGCCTACGCGATCCCGGCGATCTATGAGCGATTGGAAGAAGCGCGGTTCTTCTACGCCATCCGGCTGCCCGCAAACGCGGTCCTCAAGGACAAGATCGCGCATCGGCTAACGCGCCCTGTCGGGCGGCCGTCACTGACCAAGGTCAAGCGGTTCTTCGAGGAATTCGAGTATCAGGCGGCGTCCTGGGACAAGGAACGCCGGGTGATCGCCAAGATCGAATGGCATCCGGGCGAACTGTTCCCGCGTGTCGGCTTCATCGTCACCAACCTGCCGATGGAGCCGGACTGGGTGGTGCGGTTCTACAACCAGCGCGGCACCGCCGAGCAGCACATCAAAGAGGGCAAATACGCCTTTCGCTGGACGCGGCTGTCGTGCCGGAAGTTCCGCGACAATGAGGTGCGGCTGCAACTGCACGCCCTGGCGTACAACCTGGCCACCTTCTTGCGCTGCATCGAGCTGCCCGAGGCCATGGCCGACTGGTCGTTGATCAGCCTGCAACTGAAGCTGATCAAGATCGGGGCACGTGTGGTCCGTCACGCCCGCACCATCACCTTCCAGCTGGCCGAGGTCGCTGTCACCGGCACGATGGTACGCGCCATCCTCGCCGCTATCCGCCGATTGCGAGCGCCACCGCTATGCGCATGATCGCGATCCACGCTCAAACTGAACGAAAGCGGCTGGACAGATCTGTCCGCTGCGCTGAAAAACGCCGCCCCTGGGCAAGGAAACAGCGGCTTCGCGGTCTGATCCGTCCAGATCCAGCAGTCTGCGCGACCGCAGGTGCCGCTTGCGGCAGAAAATCCTTGTCTAGCGCTCGGATACAGGCGATCTTCACCTCAAACGACACGCCACTTGGGGAATGCAGGGTAATCCGCGCTTCACCCCCAAAGTGTTTTCTTCTGAAGTGCCTTCCTCAAGCTTTACCTCGATCGTCGGATGTCTATTTCTGAATGCCGAGAGAATGTTGATGATCGGGCACGCCGGGAACGCTTCAAGCATTCCAAACCTCACGAGCCCGGTCTTGAGTTTCCGCGCGGAGCGGATCTCCGTTGCGGCGTTACGAAGGTAGCGCGCTCCCACCACCGCTTGTTGAAGGAAGCGCTCACCTTCTGGAGTCAGCCCTGCCCCCGCTCGCGTACGCTTGAAGAGAGAAAAGCCAAGTTGGCGCTCAAACAGCTGCACACGTCGGCTGACGGTGGATTGCGATATCGATAGGCGCTCCGCCGCTCGGCGGAAGCTGCCGGCCTCGGCGACCTGAACGGCGTACTTCAGGTATCGGAGATCAAGAGTCAGGTCGGGCATGAGACCCGTCCGATCATACCGGCGGTCTCATCGGCGAACCGCCTGCGCCCGGTGAGCGGCACCCATGCACGTCCACTTTCATCGAGCCCACCCCCGCTAGCGCCTGGGGAACGAGCACGTCCGTTGATCTCAGATGTGGAATCCGAGCTGAGCCCCTCAATGAGCATGACCATGTCCGAATCTGTCATAGATGCATGCGGCGGTCATACATTTTCACACGCTTGAAGTCTATGCGCGAAGCATATATTCTTGCGGTATGGAGCCTGAGGTCGCCAAGTACCATTTAGGTGCACTCGCGTTGGCGGTTGCAGACAGCATCGCCAGTGTCTCGGCCTCGTTTTCACCAAGCGGCCCGGGGACCGCCGTGATGGTGTTACTCAGCATGGAGCCCGGACTGCCGATCAGCGTTTTGGCTACCTCGATCGGGCTTTCTCATGCCGGGACGGTGCGATTGATCGATAGGCTCGAGCGCGAACAGTTGGTGGAACGACGAAGACAAATCACCGACAGGCGGGCGCGCTTCATTCACCTCACCAATTCGGGGAAGAAGATAACGGACGCCTTGCTCAAGGCACGGGAGCAGGTGATCTCCGAATGTATTTCGCCCCTGTCGCCCAATGACCTCGACATTCTAGGCATGCTGTCGGAGCGGCTCCTTGTGGCAAACGGCTTCGACAAAGATGGCTCGGTCAGCCTTTGCCATCTGTGCGGCTACAGCAGGATCGCGCCTTCCCGTGGTAAAGCTAAGCCGGGGCGCTCGCCACGCTGGAACGTCGCATCAGAAGGCTGACGATATGATCAGGCAGGCTTGAAATAATGGGATCGTTTGCGCTCGAACTTCTTCTATGCGTACTTGCCTTCGGGTTCGGATATGCGGCGAACCAAGGCGGAACCTGTTTAGTGGTGGCCGCTCATGAGTTACACAGAAGACAGCCGCCGAAAATGTTCGTCGGATTTCTCGCAGCGTCGGCAGCGGCAGGCCTGGTTGCGGTCCCGATAGTCTGGACGGGAACACTGGGCGCAACACTCGCACCCTCGACCAGCATCAATTTCCTCCTGCTCATCGGCGCCATCGCCTTCGGCCTCGGCGCACTCATTAATGACACATGCCTGCTCGGATCGCTGGCGCGGCTTGGGGATGGGGAGATGCGACTTCTAGCTCTACCCTTGGGATTAACGATTGGTATCTTGGTTGCCGACCATGGCAGGTTCGGCTACGATTCAACATGGCCAAGCTTAATCTCCAAACCGAGCGCAACAGGCCTCGTTACTCTCCTAGCCTTCCTAGTTGTGCTCGTGCTGGCACTCGTTTTCGTTTCCACGAAGAGCGTTCTGCGAACAAAGCCGGGTTGGTCGTTCGGCGCTTCGATGATTGGACTCGGTATCACTGGCGGACTTCTATATGCACTCTCGCCGGCCTGGACCTTCGCAGACGTGATTCAACGCGCCCTTCCTCTCAGAATGTCGCCGGCCGGCGAGGTCGCGCTCACTGCGGTGATCTCTTCGATCGCAGGCGCCCTAACCGCCTCCTTTCGCCAAGGCAATCTGCGTCTCCAACTGCCGACAGCCAATGGCATTCTGCGATCTATCGTCGGCGGCACATTGATGGGTATCGGCATCGCGCTCATACCCGGCGGGAATGATGGGTTGATCCTCGCAGCGGTTCCGACTCTTTCACCTGGTGGGATAGTCGCCTACCTTCTGATGACGACGACAATCGTCTTCGGATTTGCAGCGCGTGGTAAGTTATTCCGGCGCTGCCTTTCACGGCCATGATAAGGGCAACAGAGGACTTGCCCTCCTGACATGAGCATTTATCCCGACCGGGAATATCGGCTGACTAGCTCGTATGCCTTTGCAGGCCCTTGGACCATGATGACCACTTCAAAGGCCGCCGGCCCCAGAATCCTGTAGGTTGCATGGTAGGTGTCGTCTCCGCAGGCATAGACGCCACTCGCTTCCAACCCGGTATCCGTCCGCGAGAAACTCAAGCTGAGGAACTGCGTCCCGATATGAGGTCCGTCTGCGAACTCGACGACAACACTGTCCTCGCTCAAGCGATAGCGATACTGCCGGCACGCGGAGAATACTCTGCCATCTGCCAGTGTGAGAATGCCGCTCTCTCGATAAGCGAGCGCGCCTTCGCCGAAACGGGCGAAGACCGCGTCGCCATGCAGCTGAGCGCCTCCGGGCTCGATATCGCGACGGAGCATCCATGCCCCGCGGAGGTTCTGCAGGATTTGCACGCCGCCGTCACGAGAGGACCACAGTCACGAGGGCACAAGCGCCCCTCTGTGGCGGACCGAAGCACGCAGCAGCACGAGGGACGCCGCTAGCAGAACTGCGTCCTTCAGTAGAAACTGCCCTGGTGCAGCCGAAATCGCAGGAAAGCCGCCGGCAGTCTGCTCCGCGACACCTGGAGTGGTGATGAAAAAGGTCAGCGTGATCAGATAGGTCGCTGCTGACATTAGTGCGCCTAGCGCAGAGAAGAGTGGACGAAATGCACCAAGGATCAGAACGAGACCGGTCGATAACTCGATAACGCCGATGAAATAGCTTTGCCCCTGCGTCCCGAACATGCCGAGCCAATTCATGATCGGGCTGTGTTCGATAAACGGGGCGATACCATAGGCCTCGTACGCTGTGAACTTCATCGCGCCGAACCACAGAAATACGATCACGAGAGCCCATCTAAGCAGGCCAAGATCCCTCCGACCGTGCTCGGGGACAAGAAATTCATAACGGTCGAAAATGCTCATCTAAAATTCCTCAACAGTGGTCCCGTGGGAACGTCACGAACGTCGTCTACGTGCTTCGGGCAGGCGTTGCAGTATATGCGCGACGCATATACTAATAAGCGAGATATGTCGAGCGGCTGGTTCGCGCTTCGCTGCCTCACGAAGCCATCCTCATCGGCGATGCCTTTACCCAGCAAACGCGCGACCTTTGCGGGATTTTGACTTGATGGGGCTGGCGCTCCGGGTGGGCCTATAGCCCGTTGGCAAACGTCCAGCCTGTACGGATGGACGCGGCCCTGGACGAGATAACCATGCCCACCGAAATCGTAGCAGCGATCGCCGCAATCCCCGACGTCGTGGAGCACGGACTGTTCCTCAATGGGATTGATACAATCGTGATCGCGCGCGGTGACACGATGGAAGTGCGACGCCGGGGGCAAGCTAGGTCTCGCTGATCTGCACCTGCGCGGCCTGGATGACAGCGCTGACGCGGAGTGATTCTCGGGCGCGACCTACGGCGATTCCGAGCGAAAAGGCTTGCCCTATAGCCGCCAGGTATCAACGGTTCCGCTGCCTTAACGAGCCGGACCCGTTTTTTTCGGCGCGCTCGATCAGTCGAAATCCTCCGAAACCCTTTTAAAACAGGACATTTTCCACAAGCCGCGCGGAGGAAGAGGACCACGGTATGGCTTGCTGTCTATGCTCCGCGCACATATAGATGTGGCAATGGATGGACCTCGAGATCGAAACATTTTCGGGGCGTTCGCACTCATGATCAGCGACGACATCGTTCGCGCTAGTTCATCGCGGGCGCCGGAAGCTGGACCCGCCGCCTCAGCGCTGGCGTTGCTCGCGCACAAGCCCGGGCTCTCGATCCGTATGCTTGCGATCGGGGTGGGCCTTTCACATGCTGGAACTGTTCGCCTGGTGGATAGATTGGTAAGCGAGGGATTGATCGAGCGTAGGGAGCATTCGACAGACGGGCGCGCGCGATCCCTCTATCTTACTCCAACTGGCAAGGTCGCGAGCGACGAGGTCCTGGCCTCGCGCGATCAAGTGATTGCCGAAGGGCTATCGATCCTTAATCCAGACGAACTGAAAACCTTATCGGACATCGCTGAACGCGTTCTCCGAAATCGCTTGGAAAACCTCGAGCAGTCATACCGCATCTGCCGCTTGTGCTGCTACGAGGGCTGCACGAACTGCCCCGTCGATGCCGAATTGCATGAGCGAGGTGTGGACCGCGAGAAGAACGACGACGCGTAGGAGACTCGCAATTGCGGCAGCTCAACGCTGCTCAGATGGCGGGGCTTCATAATGTCAGCGAGCCTACCATCAGCCGCATTCTTTTGGCTACGCGTCAAGCCGGCCGATCGGGCATGGCGGTCTCATTCTAATATGTCGGTGATCGCCCCACTTTTAGCCGCTCAATTGATCGGAACGCGGTTTCGGAAGCGGCCGTTCAAACCACTCGCTGCATTCCCATTTCTCTATGTCCGATAGGTAGTTTCGGGGAAAAGCAGTCGGGAACAGGTTTCGGGAACGCATGCTCCGGCAGGAGCGCAGCGCGCGTCCCACACGCGTTTTCCCGGTAGAGCTTCCCAATCGGCAAAGTGCGGGCCACCTCAGACTGCGAACGCGAAAAACCGCCTGGCTGGTCACTCAAGGCAGGGTAACGACGATTTTCGCTGCGGATACACCCGCCTTCAGGGCTTCCAAGGCAGCCTGGAGCATTTCAAGGCCCTGGCCCACGATCTTCGCCGGAGGGGCGGGGACGAACGTGCGCGCCGCGAGAGCCTGCGGCAGGAATTCGCGGTAGATCATTGGACCAACCTCGTCATCCTTGAGGCTCGTCCCGGAGATGTGCGTCGCCTCGACTCCAAATGAACGCTCGTCGGGCGGGGCCAGCGTCGCTGCCACCCGGCGCGAGCCCTCGCATCTCGCAACTACGGCAAAACAGTCTTTCATGTGACCGGTCGCGTGAAGCGTTCCAGCGAGACTGCGCCCGCGCATTGCCTCAATCACGTCTTCCACGATGGCTGGACTCGAGTGGTCAAGAACCTCGCTTGCACCCAGCTCCTTCAACAGGCCGACGTTGCGCGCCGAAGCGGTGGCGACGCACCTGTAGCCCGACGCCACCGCGAGCTGGATGGCGTTGCAGCCAACGCTCGACAATCCACCCCAGACCAGAACGACCTCTGGACGCGCGGTCGGCGAGTGTAACGGTGGCGCGAGAGCCAACTGTGTCCGTCCGTAGAGCCCGCTTGCGGCGGTGCCAAGGCCAAGCGGGAGGACTGCCGCATCAGCGAAGGCAATGTTGTTGGGGATCGGCGCCGCCATGTGGTCCAGCACGATCGTGTGGTGCTGGAACGCACCCTGCGCAGGTTGATTTACGGTTGTCCCGACCGCCTGTCCGATGACTCGATCGCCGACCTTGAACCGCTCGACCGCGCCACCGACCGCCGCGACCTCACCGGAGACGTCGCTGCCGAGAATCGCGGGATAGTCGAGCCATGGCAAAAGCGCGACGTCCTGCAGAATCCAGTCGAGTGGGTTGATCGCGATGGCCGCGTTGCGGATCAATATCTCGTTCGCCGCCAGATGCGGCAGAGCGGTGACACCGATCCTCAGTGGCTGCCCCGGCGCTTTCTGCCAGGCGGCCTGATTAGTCACGGTTTCGGTCATCATCAACTCTTTCTGTCAAGTATTACAGCTGGGCGTTCGTCTGAGCGGTCCAACCGCCAGGTCGGGCGCACGAAGTGGCAGCTATAGCCCCCAGGATAGCGCACCAGGTATTCTTGGTGCTCTGGCTCCGCCTCCCAAAAGGGTTCTTCTGGGTTGATCTCCGACACGACCGGGCCAGGCCAGCTTCCTGATGCCTCGATTTCCGCGATGGTTGTGAGGGCGACTTCCTTCTGCACTTCGGTGGTGTAGAAAATCGCCGATCGATAGCTCGGACCGACATCGCTGCCTTGTTGCTCGTAGGTCGTGGGGTCATGTATCTGGAAGAAGAGTTCCAAGAGCGAGCGATAGGCGAGAACGGAAGGGTCGAAGGTCACTTCCACTGCTTCCGCATGGCCGTAATGTCTCGCGTAGGTCGGATCAGGCATTTCTCCGCCTGTGTAACCGACACGCGTCGAAATGACTCCCCTGGCTCGGCGCAGCAAATCCTCCATGCCCCAGAAGCAGCCGCCTGCGAGAATTGCTCGCTCTGTCGCGGCCGCCCTATTGCCGGTAGGCGATTGGCTCACAGTCCGTTCGCCCTCCTCCGTGTGCGCCACGGTCAAGCCAGCCTCGCGGGATCCGCAGCCTGACTGGCGCTCAAGAGCTCGGTCTGCACGTCCGAACCCCGGATGAGACTCAGATCGACGGGACACCGATCAGCGATCGCGAGGATCCGAGCGCGCTGATCATCACTCAGCGGCCCATCGAGGACAATGGTGCGGGTGAACCGGTCGGGTGGCATCATGTCCGGCACCTTCTCGTGCTGCACGGTCGTGCTCGCCCGTTCGAGCGGAAAGCCCTTGCGGTTCGCATAGAGACGCATCGTCATCACCGTGCAGGCTGCGAGGCCGGCAGATACGAGTTCGTAGGGAGATAGTCCGGTCCCGAGGCCACCGACCGATGCTGGCTCGTCGGCGAACAGAGTGTGCTCGCCGCTGCGGACCTTGAGCTGGAACGTCCCTGCAAGAGTTTCGGTGGCGACGACGCCCTCCGCAACCTCGATCTGCGGAAGATCCGCGCTGAGTGGTGGGAGAAAGCGGCTCGCCCAAACCGCCACCATGGCCGCGGCGTAGTTCGCGTCCGCGACGTCGGTGAGAAGGTGATCCGCGTTGTCGAGCGAGATGAAGCTTTTAGGGTGCCTGGACGCGACGAAGATGCGCGACGCGTGGTCGATGCCGACCACCTGATCCAGCGGAGAGTGCATGACCAGCACCGGCCGTCGCAGGGAGGCAATGGCCTTCTCGACGTCGATCCCCTCAACCGCCTCAAGGAACCCTCGGCGAATGAGGAAGGGCCTACCGGCAATCTCCACCGAGGCCTCGCCCTCGCTCGCGATGGTGTCCAGATCATTCGGTCCGAAGAGGCGCAAGATATGCTGAAGGTCGGCCGGCGCACCAATCGTCGCTACCGCCGCAATATCAGGCATGTCGGCGGCGGCTACGATCGCAGCGGTGCCACCCAGGCTGTGCCCGACGAGGAGGGACGGTGACATGCCCGCCGCCGCCATCGCATTTGCGGCGGCCCGAAGGTCCTCGACGTCCGACGCGAAGTTCACAGGTTCTCCCGTCCCACCGCCGATCCCGGTCCCGGCGAAATCGAACCTCAAGACCCCGATGCCCGCACGCGACAGCGCGCGCGAGATGTGAACAGCGGCGCGACTGTCTTTCCCGCACGTGAAGCAGTGGGCGAAGATCGCCCAGCCCCGCGGCGTCCCTTCCGGCGGTTCGAGGTGCCCGGACAGCGGAGAGCCAGCCCCACTGACAAACGTAAATGATCTTCCTGCCATGTCCATCAAACCTCCAGCACGCGGCTTGGCGGTTGCGCTCTCAGAACCTTCGACGGAGCTGAGCGGAGCGCACCGCCAACCGGTAATCGTCATCTCAGGCTATCATTTATATGTCTGGCGCATATAGACAAGCCCCTATATCATGATTATATGCGCCAAGCATACTTCTGCGACCTGCGTTCCAAAGGCGGTCTCACGGAAGAGGTATCAGTCAGGCGCGTGGGCCAAAGGACTATGGAACTCAATCAAGTCAGCTATTTCATCAACTTGGCCGAGACGCTGAATTTCACAGCGGCCGCTCGCTTGAGCGGTGTGTCACAGCCAAGTCTGACCCGCGCGATCCGCCGCTTGGAAGATGAGCTTGGCGGGCCGCTGATCTATCGCGACGGGAAGAACAGCCGCCTGACTGGCCTTGGCCATGACGTCGAGGCAGAATTCCGGCGCATGGTGGTCGCGATGAAGAGCGTTCGCAATCACTCGGAGCACTGGGCGATGGGGGGGCACCGCGTGCTGGATGTCGCCGTCGCGCCCACCGTCGGACCAAAGGAATTTACGGCATTCTTCGAGAGCGCATTGGCGGAGATGCCATCCATCGAAATCAAGCTGCACTCGCTCCAGTCGAACGAGGACACATCGGAGGTGCTTTCAGGAAAATACCACGCGTGCATCATGCCGCGTGAAACAAGACCGGAACGCAAGCTGGATGTGCATCCTCTATTTCGGGAGCGCTTCGTGCTCGGCTGTTCTGCAAACCATCCCTTGGCTGCCAACGAGATCGTGCGCGGCGAAGACCTGCTCGAGTTTCCTTTCGTCGATCGCCTGAAATGCGAGTTTCGCGATCGGATCCTCGATCACTTCGCGCGACGGGACTTGCTCATGCGACCTCGCTTTCGATCAGATCGCGAGGACTGGGTGCAACGGGTCGTCGCTGACGGCCACGCCATATGCATTCTTCCGGAACGATCGCCGACCGTGCAAGGCCTCGTCACTCGGCCGATCGACGGATTTGTCTTGGAGCGCGAAGTCGTGATCGCGACAGTATCCGGCTCCACGGCAACGGTCGAGATACGGAACATCGCGCAGCTGGCAGCCCGGTATGAGTGGAACTGAATCACGACGTGAAGAGCTTCGGCGCTATGGAAACTATACGCGCAGCGTATTGGATAAATCTGGGGCGCACTGCGATAGTCGGCGCAATGACTGCAAAGATAAATGACAGTGTGTCGAGCTCTCTAGATTAATTATTGGAGACTATCATGAAGTTTGAGAAGTCACAGGCAGCAGTTGACCGCCTGACCCCCGAGCAACGCCGGATTACCCAGGATTCGGGGACCGAAAGGCCCTTCACGGGTGAGCACAACGACAACAAGGAGCCTGGCATCTACGTCGACATAGTGTCGGGAGAGCCGCTGTTCGCTTCAACGGACAAGTTCGATTCGGGTACTGGCTGGCCCAGCTTCACCAAGCCGATCGTTCCGGCAAACGTGAACGAGGTGCGGGACAGTGCACACGGCATGGTCCGGACGGAGGTCAGGTCGGTACACGCCGACAGCCATCTGGGCCACGTTTTCCCGGACGGTCCTTCCGACCGCGGCGGTCTGCGCTACTGCATCAACTCTGCGTCCCTTCGCTTCATCCCGCGCGACGAGATGGAGTCCGAGGGATACGGTGAATATCTCGATCAAGTAGAGGAGGCTTAACATGCATCAGCGCGCTGTTCTCGCAGGAGGATGTTTCTGGGGCATGCAGGATCTGATCCGCAAGCGGCCCGGCATCATCTCGACCCGTGTGGGTTACACGGGCGGCGATATTCCGAACGCCACGTATCGTAATCACGGCACGCATGCCGAGGGGATCGAGATTGTCTTCGACCCGACAGTGACGAGCTACCGGCACATCCTGGAATTCTTCTTCCAGATCCACGATCCGACG
Source organism: Paracoccus sp. 08 (assembly GCF_024105395.1). Classification (NCBI taxonomy): domain Bacteria; kingdom Pseudomonadati; phylum Pseudomonadota; class Alphaproteobacteria; order Rhodobacterales; family Paracoccaceae; genus Paracoccus; species Paracoccus sp. 08. The sequence goes on from NZ_WEKR01000069.1 coordinate 59,367, forward strand.
ACGCTGAACCGCCAGGGCAATGATCGTGGGCTCTCCTACCGGTCGGGCATCTATTATGTCGACGAGGAGCAGAAGCGCGTCGCCGAGGATACGATCGCCGATGTGGATGCCTCGGGGCTGTGGGATGGCAAAGTGGTGACCGAGGTCCAGCCGGTCGGCGAGTTCTGGGAGGCCGAGCCCGATCACCAGGATTATCTGGAGAAGCGGCCGGGCGGCTACACCTGCCACTTCGTCCGTCCCGACTGGGTTCTTCCAAAGCGGCATGAGGCCGGCGATGTGAGCCCTGCGGCCGGGGCTGCAGCGGAATAGGCTTCGCTGCCGTTAGTGCCGCGCCGATCCGGTTCGCAACCTCCGACGACCGCGTCAATCGACGCGGTCGTCGAACCCGGCCTTGAAGCAGATCATTCCATTCAGCCGCCGTCGCAGTGCCAGGATCCAGATATGACAGACCTCTCCTCCTTTCCCATCACGCAGCGCTGGCCAGCATCTTATCCGGATCGCTTGCAACTATACGCGGCCCCCACGCCCAACGGCGTCAAGGTCTCGATGATGCTGGAGGAGACTGGCCTGCCGTATGAGCCCCACTTCGTCGACATCTCGAACAACGAGTCGAAGGATCCAGCGTTCGTGTCGTTGAATCCCAACGGCCGCATACCCGCGATCATCGATCCGGCTGGCCCTGACGGCCAGCCCATTGGCATATGGGAAACCGGTGCGATCCTCATCTATCTGGCCGACAAGACGGGGCAGCTCATCTCAACAACACCCGCCCAGCGGTACGAGACTCTGGCCTGGGTGTTCTTTCAGGTGTCGGGCGTTGGGCCGACCTTCGGACAGCTAGGCTTTTTCCTGCGATTTGCCGGCAAGGACTATGAGGACAAGCGACCTCGGCAGCGCTTTGTTGATGAATCCAGGCGTCTTCTCGGGGTCCTGGATCACCGGCTGGAGGGCCGCGAATGGATTGTCGATGATTACTCGATCGCGGACATTGCGACGTTTGGCTGGGTGAATGCGCTGGTCGAATTCTACGCAGCGGGCGACATCCTCGGCCTAAGCAGCTATTCGAACGTGCAGGCATGGCTCGAACGCGGGCTGGCGCGACCGGCTGTACAGCGTGGCCTGCGAATTCCTGCGAGGCCTGCATGACCATTATCGCCGCATATTATTACAACGAAGGTAAGCGAGTCCGTGAAATCAGGCTCGATGAGCACGTCGAACTAAACGAGAATCGCTCGGGCTTCTGCTGGATCGCGCTTAGCGAGCCCACCGCAGACGAACTCAGCGCGATCCAGACGACGTATAACCTCCATCCTTTGGCGATCGACAACGCCATGCACCCGCTGTGCCCGCCCAAGCTCGAGGTCTACAACGATGAGTTGTACGTCGTCGCCCAGACCGCCGAGCTGGTCGGCGACCGGATCAGCTACGGCAAGATGGCGATCTTCACCGGTCACAATCACCTTATCACCGTGCGGCACGGCAATGCCGGAGCGCTGGGCAAACTTCGGGAGCAACTCGAGGCATCGCCGACGCAGTTCGGCAAGGGTGTCGACTATGTGCTGCACGCGATCTTGCACCGAGTGGTCGACCAGTATCTGCCCATCTTCGAAATGATCGAGGACGACGTCCTGGCGATGGAGCGACGGTCGCTGCACGATTTCCTCGGGCCAGAAGAGGTGGCGCGAATCTTCGAACTAAGGTCCGAACTCACGCGGTTCCAGCGCACGCTCGGGGCTATGACCGAGCTGGTGCGAAAGCTCGTTCGCGGCCACTTTCCCTGCATCAGCGCCGAAATGACACCATATTTCCACGACGTCGCGGACCATGTCCACCGCGTGCAGTCCATGGTCGACGGCCTCCTGCTTGTCCTGTCCACGGTCTTCGAGGCCAGCAGCCTTCTGGAAGCGCAAAGGATCGGTGTGGTCACTCGCCAGCTCGCGGCCTGGGCGGCGATCTTGGCGGTCCCGACGGCGATCGCCGGAATATATGGCATGAACTTCAAGCACATGCCGGAACTGGACACGCCATATGGCTACTTCGTCGTGCTCGGAGTGATAGCGGTGTTCTGCCTTCTCCTGTTCATGCGCTTCAAGAAGGCCAAGTGGCTATGAGTAACGCACTTCGCGAGCTTCTCCGTCCGCCGAGTCACAGCGCGCTTTGTGCGCGAGCGTGTCCAATCCAGTTCAAGATGAAGGTGCTTCCATGACCTCCCAGGTGACCGACGTTCTAGAAGCAGTCCAGTCATTCATCGCCAACGGCTATGACCGCGAATACCGCGTCAAGGACGGCAATCTCGTCGATCTCGAACTAGGGTCAACCCTCGATGCATGCAGCATTCGCGTCGATGCGGCGTTGCGCCTCGAGAGCGGGGACGACGGCGAAGATGCCTCCAACATCTACGCGATCACCGATCCGGCGACAGAGCATAAAGGCCTGTTGATCGACGCCTTCGACGTGTTCCACGAAATCTGCCCCCGCGACTTGTCCGAGCGCCTTGTGGAGCATCGGGAAACAGCACCGGCAGGTGACCAGGACGCGCCGAGCAAGCACGGACTACGGAAAGTCTACAAGAGCGAGTTTCACAGCGATCCCGAGCGTTACGTTCTGCGCGAGGGCTTTCCAGACTTCCCGCCATGCCCTTTCGGCCAATCCTTCAGCATCCTCGGCTTCGATACCGCCGAGCAGGAATATGTCTGGCTCGTCACGAGCATCATTCGAGATCCTCGGCTGATCAGGGTTCCATACCAGGGCGAAGACGTCATCAGCGACGAATAGCGGTGTCGCTTAGCCGGAAAGGCTGGCCTTCCTGGCCCACACATCTGCAGGCTGAACTTTAAGAACATCGAAAATTAGGAGGTGATTATGGACTGGAACAAGGACCACATACGAGAAACTATGCTCTTGCTGGAGACAGCAGCGTTGCACAGCGCTCGCGAAAACTACCTGGACTATGTCTCTACCGCTCGGCTCGATCGGAGCGAACCGATCGAAAACGACGAACTAGCTCAGGCCGAGGTCGCGAGCGACTTCGCTGAAGCGCTCGATGACACGCTCCATGACTACGCCAATAAACTCGAAAAGCTCAGGACGATCGATTTCGGCCCCAAGTTGGCCGTCAACGAAGGCGCTGTCGTCAAGCTGTCCGGCCGCCACTTTGTGATCGCGGTGTCAACGAGCAAGTTTACCTGTCAGGGGCGTGAGCTCATGGGCATTTCCACGATGGCGCCGATCTTCGAAGCGATCGAGGGTGCCCGAGCCGGGGAGACCGTGCAGTTCAACGGCCGGGACCTCACCGTAGAAGACGTGGAATAAAGCCCTCCACCGCAGCCGGCGCGCTAGTGCCGAACGCCCTGCATCTCTTTCTGCATGCATACGGTCACTTGCAGCCGCATTGACCTGGCTCATCAAAGGCAAACTCATGACAACACCTTCATTCTTCATCACCCCCGGATACGGGACGCGCCTGCATGACGCGCTTCATTATTCTCAGGCAATGCGCATTGGTGACCGCGTGGAGATCTCCGGACAGGGCGGATGGAACGACGATCTCGTCATTCCGGAGTCGATTGAGGAAGAGATCGAGCAGGCGTTCAAGAACGTGGAACGGACGCTCGCGACCGCCGGAGCACGCTGGCCGCATGTGGTCCACGTCAATTCCTATCACGTCGGTGGATTCCCTCCCGTGATCAACGAAACAATGGCCAAGCTGTATCGCCACTACATGCCCGACCGCGCTCCAATCTGGACGCAGTTGGGAATCGAAGCGCTGGGGCTTCCAACCATGCGTATCGAAATTCGCGTAACAGCTATCATCGCCTGACCCCGCGGTTCGTGCAGGCGCCGTGCCGCGCTAATCCCGCACGCCCTGCGCCCGCTTCTCCATGCATATCATCGTATCGAGAGATCCGGTTATCATCGGCGTGCTCGGAGAACGGGGGGCCGCCTTGGCCTGGTTGGCGCGCCTCGGCTGCCTGCGGGCGATGGCCAGCACTGCCAGGAGCGTGAGCAACGCCGCCGCATAAAGGAACAGGCCGCCAGGGCCGACGATATTCATTGCAGCTGCTCCTATTAGGGGGCCAGCGGCTGTCCCGATCCCGTTGAGCAACAGAAGCCCGCGCGCGGTGCCGAGTAGCCGACCGGCCGGAAGATCGTCGTTTGCGACGGCGAGACACAACGAATAAATCGGGATGCCAAAGCCGCCGAACAGCGCACCTGCCGCAAGGAGCAGCGGCAGAGGCGCTTCCACCGCCAACGCTACGCCGATGGCAGACGCTGCGGACGCCAGCGCCGCACCGGCGATGACAAGATTCCGGGGCACTCGATCCGAAAGCCAACCGAGTGGCCAATGGAAGGCGAGCGTTCCACCAAGAACCGCAGCCATGAAGGCGGAGATACCGCCCACATCGAGGCCGATGCTCTGGGCGAAGTTCGCGCCCATGCCCCAGAAACCACCGATAGCCAGGCCGGCCAGGAAAGCGCCAGCCGCAGCGAGAGGTGATACGAGGACGAGGTCCCTGAACGCGACCCATTCCTGTTCCACCTGGGCCGGCGGATGACTGGGCAGCAAGGTGATCGGAACCACCGCCGCTGATATCAGCAGCGACACGATGAGGAACAATGTCACGTCGGCGGGCGGTGCGATGTTGAGTAACGCCTGCCCGATTGCCCATGAGCCCATAGAGACAACTCCGAATATCGACAGGAGCTGCCCGCGTGTGGATGGCAATGCGTGGGCGTTGAGCCAACTCTCCGTTGCGAGGATCATGCCCGCGTAGGCGAAGCCGGTAATCAGGCGAAGCGGCATCCAGGCGATCGGCTCCACGAACGCCACATGGAGAAGGGCGGTCATCGAGGCAATGGCCGCGAAGCCGGCGAAGGTTCTGACATGTCCCACGGAGACGATGATCGGTGGCAACACGAGCGCGCCGATCGTGAAACCCGCGAAATAGAAGGACATCATCGCGCTGATCGCGCCGGTCGAGAACCCCTCATGGCCGGCTCTCACGATCAGGAGCGTGCTCAGCAGGCCATTGCCCAGCAGCAGAGCGGCGACGCTCAGCAGCAGCGCCGCCACCGGCGCGAGAACGAGGCCGCGCTTGCCCGCCGACCTCATGGTATCCATCGCCGGGCTCGTTCTCGGGCCTGACTTGAGGGTTGATACTCTGCCGCACTGATGAACTGGTCGAATGCTTCGCACCAGATGACGACCGTGTTGTAGTCACGGACATCGATGCCGGCAGGCACCTCGACGATGAAGCCGTTGAACGTCTTCACATCGCCCACGCGGACTGATCTGTCCTTGATTAGGAGAAAGGCCTCCTTCGTGTCGACGAAACGTGGTGCGAGGTAGAGCTTGTAGTCGGGACCAGGGGCGAGGCGCCCGATATGGGCGATACGGTCGCGCGAGACCCGGATCTCGCCTTCCCCCCAGTGAAGCAGGTCGCTGCCTTTGAGATCGCGGGCCAGACGCCCTGCGTAGAGCGTCTCGGCTGAGATGGTCCGCAAGGCCGCCGCGTCCGGGGCCTGGGGGGCGGTCAGGATCGGCAGCGTGTAGACACCGCCCGCGAAGCCCATGGCGAGCATCGCGAGATGGGTGGCAATCAGGATGACCCAGCGCCGCATCGGTTACACCAGCTCCAGTCCCTTCACGAGCTGATCGGCGTCGAGATGGAAGTCCGAGAATACGATGCGGCCGCCAGCGTCCATCACGGAGAACCAGGGCGTTCCCCGCGTGCGGTAGTCCTCCATGAAGGTGGGAAGCGTCGCGCCGGCAGGTGGCTCGTCCTGACCGAACGCGACAGGAAGCGCATACTTGAGCTGGTTCACGCGCAGCTTCTCGAAGGTGTTCTCATCCGCTCCTTCGAAGACGGTCTGGATCACCGCGAAGCCCACGCCCTTGGCGCTCAATGCACCATGCAACCTTTGTAGCGTCGGAAATCCATGCAAATGGCAGCCACGGCACCAGTGCTGGAAGGCGAAGAGGACTTTCGGGCCGGTGCCGAGATCCGACAGCTTGAGCGGCGCGATGCTTTCTCCATCCGCGCCAATCCATCTCTGCACCCGCAGCTCGGGGGCTTGTCGTTCGTCGACGCTCATCTGATCCTCCAATTCCGATGCAGAAGTCCGATGAGTGGTCGCGTGTGGCGATGGCACGCGAACCTCACCGCCTTGATCCCCTACAGGTTGTAGGATGCGAGTTCGCCGACCGATACCTCGTGGCCAGCCCCGCCGTTCTTCCGTCGGTGTGTCACCGCCGCCCCTCAATGACAAAGGCGCGATAGCGGGAACCGGCAAAACGGTGCGCAGCGATGGTTTGGTAGGCGGGGCTATGATACCAATCACGGGCGGCCTGCATCGTCGGGAACCGCAAAATTACGGCCCCTTCGACGGGCGGCCCCTCCAAATGCTCCATCGCGCCATAAGCGGCGAGAAAGGTTACGTCGTGGCCATCGAACGATGGGCCGACGCCTGCAGAATAGGTTGCGAGTTCTTCCGGATCGGTGGTTTCTTCGCGGGTGAAGACGACGAACGCTTCCATCTTAAAGTCTTTCATAAGGTCGCATCTGCAGGCCACCGCCGCTGGCGATGGCCTTAAAGTCGTCAGGCTGGCAGCTCGAACCCGATTTTCGTGAGTGCCTCGACGCACGCATCCTGATCCTGCTGATAGTTGCCTCCGGAGATGCCGATCCCGCCGATCAACTTCCCGTCTTCCAGGATCGGATAGCCTCCGCCGACAGCGACCATCCGGGGGCGATAGGCCAGCGGCGCCACTTTTGGATCGTTCGAAACATAGTCGTTCCAGACATGGGTCGGGTACCCAAACGAGGCGGAACTCCAAGCCTTGTCGATGGCAACATCGACGGTGAGAAACGGCGCGTCATCAGTGCGCTCGAACGCGCGCAGGTTACCGGTGGCGTCGACGACGGCGACCGCAGCCGGGATGCCGATTGTACGTGCCGCGGCGATCGCCGCGTCGATGAGGGCGACGGCGGTTTCGCGGTTGATCGAGGCGGTGGCAATGGATTTCGTCATGAAATTTCCTTCACCGTGGCGTAATCCGTCCGGCGTTCTTGAGGTTAGAAAAGACGTTCGGCGGTGGCAGTCATCAGAAGCCTTCGAGGACAATCTTGCCTCTTGCCGCGCCACTTTCGATCAGTGCGTGCACCGTCTTCAGATTGGCGGCATTAATTGGCGACAATTTTTCGGTTAGCGTCGTGCGAATTTTGCCGTCGTCCACCAGCACCGCCAGCGAATTGAGGATCTTGCCCTGCTCATCCATGTCGGGCGTGCCGTAGAGCGACCGTGTGAACATCAGCTCGTGGTGGATCGACACTGCCTTGCGCTTGAACAGCATGACGTCGAGCGCCTTGGGATCGTCGATGAATCCGAACCGTCCTTGCGGGGCGATCAGTTCGGCGATGTCGGATGCATGCTGCTCGGTATGCGTGGTCGAGAACACGAAAGCGGGAGCGCCGATGTTGAGCTCGGCAATCTGTGGCGCGAGCGGCCGAGAGTGGTCGATGACATGATGAGCCCCAAGCCCTTTAACCCACTCCTGGGTTTCCGGCCGAGAGGCGGTGGAGATGACGATGAGATCCGTGCGCTGTCGAGCGATCTGGATGGCGATCGACCCGACCCCACCCGCACCACCGATGATGAGGATCGCCGCCGCCGCCCCGGGAACGGGCTTCGTCACGTCCAGGCGATCGAACATGGCTTCCCAGGCCGTCAACGTCGTGAGTGGCAGCGCCGCCGCTTCCGCCCAGTCGAGCGACGCGGGTTTACGACCGACGATCCGGGCGTCGACGAGATGGAACTCCGCATTGGTGCCAGGCCTTATGAGCGATCCGGCATAATAGACCTCGTCGCCTACCGCGAACTGCGTCACGTCGGGGCCGACCTCTTGCACGATCCCGGCCGCATCCCATCCCAGCACTTTCCAATCGCCATCAGCGGGCGGCGTGCTGCTGCGGATTTTGTAGTCGACCGGGTTGACCGAGACAGCCTTCACCTCAACCAGGATATCGCCTCCTTCAGCGACAGGCCGAGGCAGATCAATGTCGACCAGAGAGGCGTCCTCGGCGATGGGTCCCGGAACCTTGTAACCAACGGCTTTCATCGGTGTCTCCAGCTTGCTGTATCCTGAAGTCTTATCGATCAGATCGAAATTTCTTCCGAAATATACTCAGGATTTAAAGATTTCGCGTGTCAGACTATGAAGGTATGCGCGCAACATATCCAATAGCGGTACGACATAGTTTCCATACCTCGGAGCCGGATTCAGAAGTTTATCGAAAATAGCGGTTTATTGCTGTTCGGCGGGTGAGCATCCGGATGGAGGCGATAAGCGCCCAAGCGGTTGAGGAGTCGACCTCTCAGCGGTCGCGTTGGCAGGGGCGATCTCGCCCGCCGGTCTCACACCAACGTTGGCAAGCGACGGCGTCCGCTCGAAATCCGCTGACGGGGATACGCCTGCAATGCCGATTCGAAGCTATCGAAACTATAGCTACAGGGTATTGGGAAATCATACTGGACTGACGCTATAGTCTTCACGCACAACCACGACTCAAAATGGTCCAACACTTTTCTCTACGCTAATAGAGAATCCGGTATTCTGATTTTCAGTGAATTGGCTCGTTCGGCGGTTGTGCGCGCAAAGATCTTTTACAGAATTCTGAACTGAATCAGGTTCTGGTCTGTCGTGACAAGCAAGGGGGTTTCGCTATGGTCACCAGAGGTTTCACAGGCCGCGGTCCAGGCGGCGACCAGTCCGATCGGATTCCGCCGGGTCAGCATCTCGTGGAGAATTTCCCTGTTCTGACGGCCGGGCCAACGCCGAGCGTGGAGCCCTCCGATTGGAAATTCACCGTCAAGATCGGTCCGAAGCCCGTCAAAGTGTGGAACTGGAGCGAGTTCAACGCCCTACCGAAGACCAAGATGACCCGAGACATTCACTGCGTCACGTCCTGGTCCAAGCTGGATACCGCCTGGGAGGGCGTACTCATCGAAGACATCCTTGCAGATGCAGGGCTCGATCGGCCCACCGATTTCGTCTTGGCGCACTGCTACGATAATTACTCGACAAACGTCCCGCTGGCGGATCTGCTCTCCGGGAAAGCGATGGTCGCCCTCAACTATGCGGGCAAGCCGCTTCCCCGCGATCATGGAGGGCCGGCGCGTCTTCTGGTTCCGCACCTTTACTTCTGGAAGTCCGCCAAATGGGTGAACGCGCTGCAATTCACAACGCGTGACGAGGCGGGCTTCTGGGAGCTGCGCGGCTATCACATCTATGGCGATCCGTGGCGCGAGCAGCGATACACCAATGACTGAAAACGGCGCGCAAATCGCGTGGCAGTCATGCGTGATCGACGAAATCGTCCAGCAAACCCCGAGTATCAAGAGCTTCTTCCTTCGGTTGAGCAAACCGTTCGCGCACATCGCAGGGCAGCACGTCGATGTCCGGCTGACCGCGCCCGGTGGCTACAGTGCGATGCGGAGTTACTCGATTGCGTCTTCGGCAATCTCGTTCCCGACGGTCGAGCTCGCTATCGAGCGCCTGCCGGATGGCGAAGTTTCGCCGTTCTTCCACGATGTCGCGGCGATCGGCGACGAAATCGAGCTTCGTGGTCCGCTCGGCGGCCATTTCCTATGGCCTGAACCTGCCATAGACCCAGTGCTGTTGATCGGGGCAGGCTCCGGCCTCGTGCCGTTGATGGCGATGATCCGGCAGCGCCGCGCACTAGCCCAGGTCGTGCCGACAGCGCTGCTCCTGTCCGCACGAACCGCTGAAGACGTTCTCTTCTCAAAAGAGCTTCATTCCATCGAATGCAGCGATCCGGCATTCGCCTTGGCGCTGGCAATTACGCGCGAGAACCCGATCCGCGCATCGGACTTTGCGCGACGGATCGACGGCGTGATGGTCCAAGAAGTTCTGGCCCGGCTTCACCGAAAGCCCACACAAGTATTCGTTTGCGGGTCCAACGGTTTCGTCAACATCGCGACCGAGGGCGCGCTGCTGGCCGGCCTGGACCCCTCCATTGTCAAAACCGAGCGCTACGGCGGCTAGCGGCGCAAGCTACTTCGCGTCCCGCCGATCGTGGACGTGCAGCCCACGGATTAATTTTGGAGATCATCATGAGCCGCTTTGCCGAACCCGTCTTCATTGCCGCTGGCCTTCGGACGCCTTTCGGCCGCGGCGGAGGCGCGTTGGCTGCCTACGATGCCATCTCTCTGTCCGTGCCTGTCGTGCAGGCGATGGCGGCGCAGGCGGAGCCTGATCTCCTCGTCTGGGGAACCGTGATCCCGAATTTGGGCTGGAGCAATATTGCTCGCGAAACCTGGCTTGATGCCAAGCTCAATCCGACTGTTCCGGCGTTCTCCGTCGTCCTGGCATGCTCGACCAGCATGACGGCGACCTTCGCTGCGGCAGGGATGCTGGGCGGAGGAACCGACCTCACCATGGTCGGCGGGTCCGAAGTCATGAGCCGGCCGTCAATCGCCCTGACGGCCGATGCATCGAAGCGGCTCACCGACCTCTTTGCGCAGGATGCGACCGCCGCGCTTGCCGCCCTCCAGTCTCTGACTCCACGAGACTACGTGCTCCCCACAAAGGGCTGGGCAAACCGGATCACCGGAAGGACGATGGGTGATCATATGGAGGAGACCGCCAAGGCTTGGCGGGTCTCGCGCGTCGCGCAGGATGATTGGGCGCTCAAGAGCCACCAGCGGGCAGTCGCTGGTTGGGAACGTGGCTTCTTCGACGATCTCGTGATTTCGCTGCCTGAGCTGGCGCGCGATGCGAACCCGCGCGCCGATACGTCGCCCGAACGGCTGGCCGCACTCAAGCCCGCCTTCGATCGCGACAGCGGGAGGGGAACCCTGACCGCCGGCAACAGCTCACCGATTACGGATGGAGCCGCCGGGTGTTGGGTCGCTACCGAAGCCGGTGTGGCGAGACTCCCGGCGGGCACCCCCTACGCGCGGCTCGTCGACTACGAGATCTCTGCCGTCGATCTCCACACCGAGGGCCTGCTGATGGCGCCCTCCTATGGCATTCCGCGCCTGCTCGCGCGGCATCAACTCAGCTTCTCCGACATCGCACTCTGGGAAATCCACGAAGCCTTTGCAGCCCAGGTCCTGGCGAACGTCGCGGCCATCACCGATCGGGAGTGGGTGCGCGCGACAGCCGGTGTCCAGGCGGCTATGGGCGATTTTGACTGGGACCGCGTCAATCCCAATGGAGGCTCGGTCGCCCTGGGTCATCCGTTCGGCGCTACAGGCGCGCGCGACCTCAGCCAGGCGGTGAAGGAACTTTGGGCCATGCCGCCCGGATCGCGCGCAATCGTCAGCATCTGCGCCGACGGCGGTCAAGGCACAGTCGCCCTCCTCGAACGCGGCTGACGGTAGATCAACGCCATGACAGCGATCCGCTTCCAACTGTCGGAGACGCGATATGACAACTGATGTGCTGCTGTACATCACGAACTGATGCCCGTTCTGCCGCCGGGCGAAGATGCTCCTCGAGGAGAAGGGCGTGCAATGGAAGGAACTCGATATCGAGGCGGATCCGGTTCACCGGCAGGCCATGACGGAAGCGTCGGGTCGAAACACCGTGCCGCAGATCTTCATCAACGGCACGCATGTCGGTGGCTCCGACGAGCTTTTCGAGCTCGATGTCAGAGGCGAACTCGACAAACTCCTGGGGCGCACGCCGCCCGCCATCTGAGGGGGTGCGGCCTTGGGGCAGACAGCCCGCAAGCCCCGTGCCGGTTGATGAATACGAAAGGAGAGTCCGTTGGTCTCAGCTATCTGGAATGACGCCACCATCGCCACAAGCAACGAGACGGTCGTCGTCGAGGGAAACCACTACTTCCCACCGTCGGCAGTCGATTTTGGCCTGCTTGAGATGAGCCCGCACACGTCCGTCTGCCCGATCAAGGGCACCGCGCGCTACTTCCATGTGCGTGTGGGAGACGCGCTCAACGTGAACGCAGCCTGGACCTATCCAGATCCGACGCCAGGCGCCGAGGGCATCCGGGATCATATCGCCTTCTGGAAAGGCGTGGAGGTTGCGTAGCAGGCGGACAGGTGGCGGCCTCAGCGCCATGTGCAAGCGCCCGCGGGACGGCTTTTCCGCCCATCCCAGGCCGCGTCGGCTACAGGGCTCCGCCCCGGACCTTCTCCGCGGACTGGCGCCGAGGGCCTCGGACCCTTGGGCTTCTGTCGAATCAAGACGACTGGATTGAGATGGAGCATGCCGAGTTCGATGCCGCCTTCGCGGAGCTTCCCGAGGGATACAGCGAAGGCGCCTACGAAGGCCGGCGTTTCGGCGTGACTGTCCGGCGATCCGGTGACGGACGTCGCAACAGCCTGTTCGCCAGGGAGTTGGCCGGGACCGACATTGTCAGCTTCAACCTCTATCGCGTTACATCAGATAGAACATTGCTGAAGCCGTGCGAGATGTCCGCCGAAAAGGTCGTCGCGTTCGTGCTGGATTTCCGACCGGCCCCCTGACGGGCAGGTGGAGGTCCCGGCCGACCGGTCCGCCTGCGACGCCCGGCCCCCCAAGACTGCGCATGTCGCTCAAAGGTATCGAAACTATAGCCACCGGCCATTGGACTTCGTCTGGCAATGAATTCATCTTCTATACATCGCCATCCGTGGGGGAATCGGTGCTGGATCCCGTGTAGCCAGATTGAGAAAGTCTAAGCGATGACGAACAACAATGCCTCCGCCCTTCCGACACCTTCTGATCTTGACGAATGCGCGGCGATGACTGTCGCCGACGCTCTGAAGATCATTCTGGCGAACAGCTACGCGATTTACCTGAAGACAAAAAATTTCCACTGGCACGTCTCCGGACCCTACTTCAGGGACTATCACCTGCTTCTTGATGAGCAGGCCGCAGAGATCCTCGCCGTCACCGATGCGATCGCCGAGCGCGCCCGAAAGACGGGCAACACCACCATTCGATCGATCGGCGATATCGCGCGCCACCAGACGATCAAGGACAATGATGCTGAGTTCGTGACACCGCAGGACATGCTGGGCGAGCTCCGCGCCGACAATCTCCACATGGTCGAGTCGTTTCGCCGCGCAAAGGACGTCGCGGACAAGGCGAAGGATAATGCGACGTCCGGCCTGATCGATGCCTGGACGGACGAGGCTGAGCGCCGTGCGTGGTTCCTCTTCGAAATCAGCCGCTAGCGCTTTGCCGGGCAAACCTACGTCAGGATTCACGCCTCGGCGTGGGAGGTGATGATGGCGAAGGCCGGCTTTGGAGGGGGATGCCATTGGTGCACAGAGGGAGTGTTCCAGGCGTTGCGCGGCGTCGCCCAGGTCGACCAGGGCTTTGTCCGGTCGGACGCGCCGGCAGATACCTGGTCAGAAGGGGTGATCGTCACCTTCGATCCATCGGTTATTCCGTTGGCGACGCTGTCCGAGGTGCATCTCAGAACGCATTCCGCTGCCAGGGCCCGCTCGCCTCGCAGCAAGTACCGCAGCGCGATCTACATCTTTGAAGAGAGCCAGCGGCCGGAGGCCGAACAGGCGATCGTCCGCTTCGCCGGCGCGTCTGCCAAGGCGGTGCACACCCTGGTCCTCCCGTTTAAAGGTTTCAGAGCGTCGGACGAGCGTTACCAAAACTACTATCGAACCGACCCGAGCAGGCCCTTCTGCCGCCGCTACATCGATCCCAAGCTGGATCATATCCGACGGCACTTTTCGGAACTGGCGCTCCCTGAAGCGAACCCGACTGTCCGGCAAGTCATCGATAGCGGTGATGGTTCGTAGTTCTAATGCGGCTCCGCGCTGAAGCATTCGACGAGTTCGCGCGCAATGAGACCTTGATTGCCATGCTCCATACGGCGTTCCCCGGAATCGGCCATGTCCGCCGCAACCCTGTCGGATACGCCTGGGTTGCTCTCAACTACACCAACCGCGACCCCAACTGATCATCGACAGCGCGGTGCGCCTATTCGGCCCATCTTCGGACTGACGGTCGGCAGCGTTCCGGTTAAGCGGCTCGCCGCGGAACAGCGCGGTAACGCCCGTAGCCAACCTTGATCAACAGTCCTTCCTCGCACATCCTTGTTAAGTAGCACCGAGGAATGCCGAATATAGACACAAAGCTGCAAGATATGGGTGAAAAGGGAACTGCAATGGATATCGATCTAGAAAATATGTCGCTGAAAGAGCTTCGCGATCTTCACAAGGCTGTCGGTCGCCAGATCGACGGCTTTGAATCCAAGAAGAAAGAGAAAGCCATGATGGCGGCGCAGCAGGCGGCCGAGGAGCATGGCTATTCGCTGAAAGACTTGCTTGGCAGTGGGAAGGCTCCCAAAGGCGCCAAAGCGACTGTCGCACCCAAGTATGTCAATCCCGACGACTCGTCCGAGACCTGGACTGGTCGGGGGCGTCAGCCCCGTTGGGTGAAGGGTCATCTGGACGCGGGCGGCAGTGTCGATGATCTGCTGATCAAATAAAGCCATTAAGGCCCAAAAGAAACGGGCGGCCATTGGCCGCCCGTTTTGTCATTCTGCCGCTTCTACGGCTATGCTGCCATCGTCTTGGGCAACAATGGTTTTTACATTGGAAACAGTATTGACCAACAGGTTCACCGTTTCATCCGTAACTTGCAACGCTGGTCCATCCCCCGCTTCATTCGCAGACTTTCTACGCCGCACGATGACAGGCTGCGCATTGACTGGAACGCTTGGCGCTGATGTTGCATCAGATTTCCCGCTCTCATCGGGAGATACGAGAATGGCTGATCCAAGTGCCGCCCTCACTCTGCTCCGTTTACGGCTTTCCTTAACCTCGTTGGACAGAGCCTCCAACTTGTGAGTGGTCCTGACCAGATCGCCTTGTAGATCACGAATGGCTAGGTCTTTCGGATCGGGAGCAGGCAACGGTCCCTTCTGTGCCTGGAAGATGGGATTCAGCACCCGGTCCTCAAAATACTTGATCCGGGTTGCCTTGATCGGATGCTGGCCGTTGGCGAGGACGATCACCGTATCCTTGTCCAGACGACCGGCTTCATCTTCCGACAGCAGATCGCGATCCTCGGTCCGCTCCGAGACGTTCACCCCCGAGAACGGTCCCTTGCCGATGGTCTTCGACTTGGACGTGACGCGGTGCGTGGTCTTGCCCACGGCGGCCGACAGTTCCGCCTTGGTGCGCGGATCGGCGGGTGCCAGGTAGATCTTCACCCCTGCCCCGCCTTGCAGCGACATGCGGGTGTCCTCGCCATAGATCTTGTCCAGCGCCGGGATGGTCTGGGTGATGACGGCCATGTTTCCGCCATAGGACCGCAGCGTCTTGATGCTGTCCGTGACGATCGGCATGCGACCGAGCATGTCGAACTCGTCCAGCATGATCATCACCGGCCAAGGTTCGTCCTTGCCCGGCTCGTGGGTGTGCAGGCTGGATAGCAGGTCCGAGAAGAACAGCCGGACCAGCGGTGCCAGTGCCTTGATCTTGTCATGCGGCGGGGCCACGAAATAAGCGGTTTGCGGCGTGCGGCGAAAATCACGGAAACTGAAATCGCTCGTTTCCGTGGCCCGGTCGATTGCAGGGTTCGACCACAGGCTGAGGCCCGAGGTCATTAGGAGCGACAGATAGGACGTCAGCGTATTGTCATTGGTCGAAGCCAGCCGTTCGAGCATCAGCTTCGCGGCAGGGCTTTTCACCTCGTTCGCATAGCCCATGTATTGCTTCTGCTTGTCGCCCCCTGCCGATGCCAGACGGTAGATCTCGCCCAGGCTCGCCCTGCCGCGCTCCATTGCGAAGATGCCGCAGGCCACGAAGATATCAATGCCGCCATCCAGCAGGCCCTTCATGCTGTCATCTTCGGTTTGCAGGAACAGCTCTGCCAGCAGACGGATTTCCATCTGCCTCTGGTCCGGGTCCGGAAGCGCCGTGATCCGGTCGAGGGGATTGTAGCGGTGGCTGGGCTTGCCCCAGTCCAGCGGCGCAAAGCGCCATACCTTGTCCCCCATCGCCCGGCGATGACGGCTGGTCAGCTCGAAATTCTCGCCCTTCACATCAAGAACAACCGCACTCCCCGTCGAGAGGAGCAGGTTCGGGACAACGAAGTTAATCCCCTTACCCGAACCAGTCGGCGCCACCATGAGGCAATGCGGAAAGGATGCCGAACACAGGAATTTGGCCCGGCTTTTTGGCGATCCCATTTTTGCGACCACAAAACCGCGCCCCGGCTTCTCGAAAAACTTGTTGGCTCTCAATTCGCGACGGCTTTGCCAATGCGAACGACCGAAGGTGGTCAGTTTCTCAGTCAGGACTTTTGCTGAGAACAAAAGCGACAGGATAATAAATCCGCCCCAGATCAGATTGATAATCCGGAAGGCTTGCGGGTCGTTGTTCTTGAGGGCGAAGTATCCGGTCGCAATCCAGGTCCAATCCAGATACTCGCCGTTGAAACCATAGCGGAATGAGAGATAACCGGTTCCGACAACATAGGCGAGGCTGGTTGCGACCAGGGCGAACAAGAGAACGCCCCCCAGAAGGTGCAGCTTATGCATGACCGCCTCCTTGATGGCCGCGTTCCTGAAGAACGCGAACACGCTCTTCCGACAACTCGTCGTTCACACGGCTGAGGCCCTGCCGTGCCGCCAGATCGTCGCTGGCGCGCAGGTAATCGCGCGCCAAAGTCAGCTGATCCTGCCTATCGCCGACGCCACGCAGAACCGACGCATCGCCGTTCTTCAGCGCAGTCAGTTCGTCGCGGGTCAATGCCTTCTCGACAGCTTCCCGCAACTTGCGTTCGTCCTCGGCACCGACAGGGCTGGCCCGGCGTGCCAGTTCGCTGTGATCGGCAATCATGGCATCGCGCGACCCGATGGATGCGACCGGCGCCCGCTCCTGGGCATCGGCCACGCGGGCACGCTCGATCTGCGCCGTAGTGTCGTGACCACGCTCGGACGTCTCGATTGCCAAACCATGCTGTGCCGCCGCGCGCTGATGGATGGCGTCATCGACGCCATAGTCAGCCGCCACTCGGTCGTAGGCGTGGTCCACCACCGCGATGGCCATGTCCAGCTGCGCCGCATCGCGCAGATTGAGCCCGCGCAAATCAGCCACGCTTTGCAAATCCTGCTGGACCCAACGGGTTTCCAGCGCCGCGGAATTGGCCCCAAGCCGCATCCGGGCCTCGACCTCGACCGGATCAATCCCGGTTCCGTCCAGGGCCATTGCCAGCTTGGAACGACCATCGACTGCAAAGCGGGCGTTCACCCCCTCGACGTTCTGCGCCGAATAGATGCCCTCCTCGCTGGCGGTCTCGCTCAGATCGCGCGACCGGGCACCGAGTGGTTGCAGATGCTCCACCGAGGACAGCGCCTCGGCCAGCTTGCGTTCCATCGCCGGGCGATGGTTCGGGGCCGCGTCTGCAATGCGAACCTCCGCGCTATCGACAGCGCGCCTCAGATCGGCGGCGGCTTTATCAAAGTCTTCTTCGACAGACATGTAAGCGTCTCCCTTAGCTAAAATGACGCCACCCTGGGACAGGACGGCAGATGCCTTCTCAAATGCGGTAGCAAGATCCTGCATGTTGCTCAGCGAAGCAAAGCTGGCGAATTCGCGGTAGCGCAGGGACCAGTCGCGAACCTCGTCGGTGGCGCGGCGCAGCGCGTCCCCGACGCGAGGCGTCCCCGAAGGGGCCTCGAAGGCAGCGCCTGTCGTCGCTGCCTTTTCCTGTGCCCGCCGCCACGCGCCATCGGTGGGGGGGTATTGGATATGACCACGCTGCAAACGCGTCGTGGCCTCAAGCTGGATGCCGTAGCGGGCGGCATGATCCACCATCGCCTCCTTGAAGGCCTGGTAGGTGTATTCGGTGCCTTGCCGGAGCGTAAAATAATCCCCCGGCTCCCTGCCCCGCCGATTGACGATGATATGGGCGTGCGGGTTCTTGTTCGGGCTGTCGGTGTGGACGGCGATCATGTAATCGAACCGCCCGCCCAGCTTCTCCTTGCAGATTTCCCCGGCAATCATGCTGACATGCTGGGACTTGGCATTGCGCGGAAACGACATGACCATGTGGCTCGTCCGGGCCGCGTTCAACTGGCCCTGCCAATCGTCGGTCCAGCGCGCCACGGCCCGCTCGATCTGCTCCGGCGTCAGGCGCTTCTCGCCGTCCAGAAGGCCGCGTGAATCATGCACATCCACGCTCTTGCTGAACAGGTAGCTGAACTGCGCTGATAGCTGCCCCTTCGAGGCACAGCCCCCGGTGCGGATCATCTTGAAGAACGCAGGCGATGCCCCTTGAGCCGCACGCGCCATCTGCCGGGCACCGGCAAGCTGACGGCCGCCCTTGATCCGGTCCCAACCGTCCTCGAAAAGCCGGGTGGAAACACCGGCAACGGCGCTAGTCCGTCCCATCTTCCGCCCCCTTCATCCCGGCCACAAAACGGCGGAACGTCTCCGAGGCCCGCTTGCCTTCCATCTCGCGGACCTGGGTGGACACAAGGTCGATGTGATCCAGAAGATCGGCAAGAACCTGCTGTTGCGGCTTGCTCAGCTTCAGCTTCTCGCCCCGCCGAACCTCGTAATTCTTGGTGGCGACCAGCTGGTTCACGTTCCGCCCGATGGCCGATAGCTCCCGCGCCACGTCGCGCAGGGCATCGGCCAGGTCCGGATCAGGCTCCAGAAACCCGGCAGGAACGCAACAGACCCGGCGCAAGGCGTCTGCCCGGCTCTTCAAACCAAGCCGTCCCGTGAAAGCATCGAAGGCCAGAAGGCTGTCCCGGTTCACCGTGAAGGACACGGGCGCGGTGTTCGTGTCGGAGACTTTGGCCTTGTCGTGGAAGCTGCGAATGGCCCGGTAGATGGTCGGCCGCGTCACGTCATAGGTCTTCGCCAGCACGGCCACAGGCACGCCAGCACGGACGGATGCGACGATCTTTTTCTCGTCGGCGGGCGTGATCTTCTTCGTTCTTCCGGCCATGTCCAAAGTGTAAAAAATTACGGTTGCATTTCTTGCCAATCAACCATTCCACCCTCGCCCAAAAGACGAAGACTGTCAAGGAATTCGGCTTTTGGGCGAGGGTGGAATTCAATTTACCGGCGGCTCGTCGCCGGTGCCTGGACCGAGGGTGCAGCGAAGCATGCAGCCGAGGGACAGCCCCAGAGGCGCGGAGAGAGGCGCTGAGGGGGCGAAAGGGCACGTTAGGCCCAAGGGAACCAGAAGTAGCCTTACAAGCCCTCAGAGGCCCGCACAGAGCCTCTTAGCTGCCGCTGCCCTTCTGCAAAGCCATCGTGAGTGCGCAGACGGTAAAGCTGGCGGATTCTAGGCAGGCGGCACCCGCTGACTAATCACAAATATGATCACAAATCAGATCACAAATCACATCATACATCACACTACAAATCAGGTTATAGGCCACATCACACATCAGGTCACACATCAGGTCACACATCAGGTCACACTTTATATCACACATCAGGTCATACGTTACATCATAAGGCACATCATATATCAGGTCACAAGTTTTGTCACAAATCAGGCCACACATCAGATTATTTATCAGGTTATAAATCAGGTCACACTTGATCCGACACGAACCTCATGTCAGCATCGCCGCAAAAGCATCCGTCAGATGCGGAAGGAGTAGAAAAATGGCCATCGTGATAGGATTGATGAGCAAGAAGGGCGGTGCTGGGAAATCCACAATCGTCAAACTGCTTTCATCCGCAGTGACCTATGCCAACCATAAATGCCTGGTGATCGACCTCGACCCGAACCAGGACATTTCGACTTGGTGGGACGTAAGCAAAAAGAACAATCTTGCGGATGATAACCTCATTGTTCGCACCGTATCCAAGGACCGGGACTTGTTCGATCTGGTCGAGGAGTTCGACAACAAAGTCAGGTTCATCATCATCGATACGAAAGGTGAGGGCGTGGACTTTGGGGTAGATCTTGCAAGTGTGGCCGACGCCCTGATCATCCCCTGCCTGAATGCAAAGGCCGATGGGGATAGAACCCAGGAAACTGTCGAGTGGTATACGGACCTGAAAGCCCGCGCCGAAGACCCGGACGATATACCGCCGCTTCATGTCGTGATGTCCAGGGTCAACCCAAAGCTATTGACGCATGTGAAAGGGACGCCAAAGCCTGATGGGGTCGGCGTCCGGGAACTCGAACGCCATTACGAAATCATCGAGAAATTCGACCCCTTAGACGTCATGGTCCCGGAGAAGCAAATTTATCAAGAGATAGAAGAGCGAGGAACCTTGGGAAAAATAATCGAAGACCTGAGAGGCAAGTCGGACGCATCATCGAAAATGAAACTGCGTCATTTCGAGGCGGCCATGGCATTGGCCATCCTGCTTGGCAACTGCATTGTCGAAGAACGTAAAATGAGTGCAGCAAATGGCGCGTAACAGAATCAAAGTGACCCGTGAGGACGCAACCGGCTTTGATAAGGTCGTCAGACCTGTTCGCGACAGGTCAGATTATACGACCCTGAAACCCGACGCGCTTGACGCTTTTGAGAAAAAGCGGCGGCCATCTATTCAGCCTCAGTCACCGCACGGGACAACCAGTGAAACAAATAGCCATGAAAGCAAGATAGAAAATCCGCTCCACCAAGAGGTGCTGACGGGAGAGGGCATGCCCTTGCAGGAACCCGTGGTGCAACAGACCATCGACAAACCGGACGATGAACCAGGGGTGAAGGTTGACAGCTCCTCAAAGTATGACAGGACGCCAGATGCGGCAGGGAAAGTTGATTTGCGTCTACCTCCGCGCGGTCGACCCAAAAACATCAAGAGCATTTCCCTCAGACTTCGCGTTCTCAATCGACATGTCGAACCTCTGAGTAGACTGGAAGCTGCCGGTGTCGACTTGGGTAATGTCTTTCGGACTGCCTATCGCGGAATGCCTGATGTGCGTTTTGAAGCGCGTTATATTCCGCAAGTCTCGGAGCCGAGTGGTCCTGCAAGACTGTCTTACTACATCAGACCTACCGTTGAACATGAAGTCATCAACGCCATTGAATCCCAAGTGCGCGGCGGCAAAAGTGCTTCAAGGGCAAGTCTGCTGCTAGGCCAGGTCGAACCCGCGTGGTTTTCACATCTTGATAACGCCATCAAGGAATTTTCAGAATGAAACATACTCTCCCGATGCTGTTTGTCGTAGCAGCTGGTTTCGTTAGCCCTGCAATGGCTTGGGAAAAAACCACTGACTTTCGTGGACTTGAAATCTACGATTATGCGACCTCTGGTATTAGTATCAAAATTGTCTGCGACCCTGATGGGGCGTTCATTCCGCCAATTTATTCAGCCCGATTTGAAACAGGCCAAGGCGATGTAGAAGGCAGCGTGGCATTGCGGACAGCAGAAGCTGCATACACGTTCGACGTCTCGTCAGGCAGTGTGCTGATGGATGATCCTGAAAGTTGGTCAACACTGATCCACGGACTGCGAAGCTCTTCACGTTTTGAGCTGGCTACTGGTGATAATGTGTATCGTCTCGATACAGGAACACCGTTTCCGACTGCCTGTGGCGCTGCTGAGTAAGGAAAATACCGAACGATATAACAACGCATTGTCACTGCGCAATTTTTGCCATCCCCCGTTGCCGAGGCTGGTCATGACAAATCATAGATCTTCAACAGATGAAAATGGGGACGGCAGCTCTACCGAAGCTGAACTGTTTGAACGCAAGTATCAGATGCGGAAATTGCTTGATGCGGTTTCTGACTGTGAGTGGCCAGACGCGCAAATGGTGATGGTTTCCCTGCTTGAAGAATTTCGCGCCGGACCACCTTCGTTGGTGGATCAGAACATTGACGATGAAGCGCGCAATTGGGCTGACGCTGCATCCTATGATGAACTGCAAACCTATTTTCTCGTCATTGGCCGGAAACTACTGCGATCCGGACTTGGAGTGCGAGGCAGGGCGAGACTGGCAACGCGATTACTTGCTGATCTTTCAAGCGAGGAACAGCGGAAAGTCTTCGATGAACTTAGAGGGTCTACGCCCCAGACCTGAGCCGGATTTGTCCACCCGTGGCCCATCTTGTGGCCACGGGCTTGCAGACCGCGAACGGAACGGCCCCCATAGAGCGAAGGGACGCGAGTGGGCTGTGGTCAAATCCATCCTGTAAAGCGGCACCTTTGCCCATGCACCCGCGGCGGCGCAGCCGCCGCCCAAAGCCGCCGTCAGGCGGCGTCTGCGTGAAACGCACCAGGATCATGTGGCGCGGCTTGCCGCGCTGCGATGTAAGGCGAAGCCTCGGGCGGGCGCGCTGGCGGCGAAGCTGCCACCTTTCGCCAACGCGGCTGTTGATTTTCAGGTCATAGCGCAATCCCCGGCTTCACGTTTCCATCCCGGTCCAGCCAACCGCGCGCCTCCGCGCAACCAATGCAGATGCAGGTTCCGGCTCCCCCGACCGTGACAGGGGCCAGATAGACCGGGGGATTGGTCGTGCCGCATTTGCGGCACGACAGCTCGGGCAGGGGGCCGCTCACGCGGCCGCCCTTTCTTCTTCGTCGTGCTGGCGCTTGGTCAACAGGTCAACGGCTTTCTGGGCCTCGCTGGCGGCTTTGAAGATCAGACGTTTGTCGTCGTTCAACGCGCGCAACCAGCTCTTGATATATGCGCCGGACTGCCCAAAATCAGGCGTAAGGCCAAGCTTTGCGCAAAGCATGGCATTTCCCAATTCCGCCACCATTTCCTCGAACGCATGCCCTTTGCGGTCATTAAAGCGGGAAAAACGGTCAAGGCGGGTGCTATGGCCTGTGGCGTGGATTTCCTCGTGGGCCAGCGTCCCATAATAGCCCGCCGCATCGTGAAACGTGGCAATCGGCGGCATGTGGATGAAGTCGGCGGCGGGGCTGTAGTAGGCTCGCGGGTCATCGGTCGTGCGGATTTCCACCCCGATCCCTGCAAAGAAAGCATCAAGCGCCGGGTCGGCCTCGGTCCCAAGGTCACGCGCGGCCTCGGCGGGGCTGCCATAGTATTCCGGGGCCAGCCCCTCGATCTGCTCGGCGTTAAACACGCTGTAAGATTTCAGGTAGGGCAGGCGGCGTTCCTCTCCTGTCTCTTTGTCCTCGCGCTCAAACGTCCCATATTTGACAACCGTGGCGCATTTTTCGCCCTTGCGGACCTGTCCGCCTGCTTCTTGCGCTTGGCGATAGGTGAACCAGAACGGGGCGCGATAGCCCTTGGCGTCAGCAGCAAGCCACAGCATCAGGACATTGATGCCGGAATAGGGTTCGCCGTTGCTGCGCAGCGGGAACGGTGCGCCGCCCTTTTCGCCGGTCCAAGGCTTGCGCCATGCCGGGGTGCCCGCCTCGATGCTGGCAATGATGCTGTCGGTGACGTGCTGGTAGAGGTCGAACGATTTAGCCATTTGGCGTTCCTTCTTTTGCGACGATCCCGGCCCGGACTTCGCCCTGTGGCCGGTGCCCAAAATGGGCGAGGGGTCAGGCGAGGAAGCGCGCAGCGCGCCCCTCTCCTGAACCCTTGCTCCCGGCCGAGGGCAGGGGGGGAACCGCCGCAATGGGAAAATCAAACGGACAAGGGGGGTGGTGCGGCCCGCAGCCGAAGGCGAGGACACGGCCCCGCAGGACGTGCAGCATTTTCCTGTTGCGGTGGGGGACCGGCGGTCCCCTGACGGACAGGCGCGCAGCGCCTGGCCCAACAAGGGCAGGGGGCGTTTGGCTTGTCCAAATCCCCCCTGCGTCTCGATCGCCGCGCCTGCGCGGGGATCTCGCTATCCTGGAAGGGTCGCCGTTGGTCTGTGCCGCAGCTGCCGCAAGCCGCATCCGGTTGACCACAGGCTGACGCTCGATCCCTATGGTCTCGCTTACAGCCTGCTCCGGTCCCGCGCCTTCACTCCCAAGGTCGTTCCCGGCGCGCGACTGGACAACCGGATGCGCCTCGCGGCAGCGGTCCTGCCTTTTGCGCGCATTGCTTTTTGTAGGTCGAGGGGCGTGGCAGTTCAAAAAAAATGGCCCCGCCGAAGCGGGGCCTGAGTTTCTCCGTCGCAAAAAGGAGTAGGTTACACCTAGCGCTTTTGAAGGGTCAGCACCACGGTATTGATGCGGACGCCCACGCTGGCGAAGCTCTCGGGCGGCAGATCGCGCCACTGGTGGCACCGATGGCCGCGCAGGGAATGCTGTGCGGCCCATGCCCGGAACCGCTCATGCTTGGCGGTCGATCCGACCTCGGCGGACGCGGGCAGGATCGCGCGCAGCTCGCCGCCCGGCGCAAGGAAGTCCCATGCGTGTTTGACGTGATCCATGAAATGCGTGCCTGAAAACGGCGGGTTCATCAGGATCAGGTCATAGACCGGCGCAGGCGTGACCTTCAGGAAATTTGCGCAATGAACCTTGAGCGCAGGGTGGGCCATGCCCCGCAATGCCGCTGCCCGGTCCGGGTGGATTTCGATTGCGTCCACGGTCGCGCCCATCTTCAAGACAGGCCGGACGATGGCGCCGATACCGGCGCTTGGCTCCAGAACACGGGTGCCCGCCTTGATCGTCAGATCAGAAAGCAATTCTTCGACCGTCGCCGCAGGCGTCGGGTAGAAGGCAAGATCCTTGGCAACGGCAGTGCCAGTGCGGAAGTCGGCGGGCTGCTCGTCGGACCCTGCGGCATCGGCCAGCACCTCGCCATAATAGCTTGCCAGGACCTGATTGACCTTCCGCAGCAGGTCGGCATCCTTCACCCACAGGTGCAGGTTGCCGTTCTTGAAGCATCGGGCGGTGAAATACTCGGTCTCGATCTCGGTTTGACGTGCGCCCCATCCGCCGCGCCGGGCGGCATTGATCGCGCCTTCCAGATCACCATAGCTGCGCTGGCCGGACAGTTGCGAAAACACCCGCTCTACATCGGCCAGGGTGCGCCGCATCTGTTCGCCCCTGCCGGAATAGGACCAATAGCCGCCATCATCAAAAACCCATGTGAAGATCATGCGTTTTCCGATCTTGAACGCGTCGTGGCTCTTGAAAGCCGGGTCCAGTTCGGAAAAGGCGCGGGCCACGCCCCGCATGAAAATCAGGTCGGCATCGAGGGTCAGGCGTTCCAAGGTGGCGCGGATGTTCTCAAGCGTCGGCTCGGGCATGTCATCTGCGCCCATCTGCTTGTCCAGCTGGTCCCGCTCGGTGCGGTCCATGATTTCCTTGAGGCGGCTTTCCTCAACGATCCGCAGCCAGATTGCGGCATCGAGGGTGCGCTTATACCGGGCCAGGACGGCAACAGGATCAAAGGCGGAAAACAGGGTCGATTTCACGGCCTCGTTGTCGCTGTAGTGCAGATAGCAGGAATGCCCCGCGGTCGCGCCCTTGGCCGTCTCGGCCGCGTCCAGCGCGCGGCTGTAGCCGTCCGACAGGGTGCCGATGGCGTCCTGCATCTGTGTCAGCGCGGCCTCACGGGCGGCGCAAATGCTCATGATGTTCATCGGTGCGACCAGTGCGCCGGCGCTGAAGGTGGTGCGGGTGTTCATGCTGCTGCCTCGCTCTCGATGGCTTCAAGGATTTGCTCGCGCAGCTCGGACAGCGGGTGCGCGTCGAAGTCGTCACCGCGAAAATCTTCCGGGTTGTCGTATCCGGGGATTTCGTCGTGGATGCGTTCGGCCAGACGGTCGGCAAGATCGGCCAGCGTCCCGGCGACAGTGACAGTCTCAAGGTCGGCATACTCGAACCGGGCTGCCGCGTTCCGGGACAGGGCGACAAGGGCAAGGCCCGCGTCGTCGGCCTCGGCGTCATGGACAAGCCGCCAGCCTGCGCCGGTGTCGCCATAGATCGACCAGAACGCCCGGCCTGCAGGGCTGCAAACCTCGATGGCTTCCGCATCCGTGCCCTCGCGGATCATCCTGACCGGCGACACGCGAAAGTCGGTGAAGGTGGCGGGGGTATCCCCCGCCACAAAACCGTTGAAGGAAAACCCGCTCATGCCGTTGCCTCCTGCTTTGCCGCAAAGGCATCGAGCATCAGGTAAAGCGTCTCCATCGTGGGCGGATCGCCATAGACGACCGTGCGCCCGGCCAGTTCGGGGTCGGCTTCACACTTGGCGCGAATGCGCAAATCGTGATCCAGATAGGCGTTCACGGTGAAGCGGAATTTTCCGGTCCCGGCGTCGTAGAAATAGACGTGCCATTTCACCAGCTGGTCGGGGTTCTCGTCGGCTTCCGCAAACAATTCTTTCGCTGCAATCCGCTGAACCTCCAAGGATCGAGCGCAATCGCGAATGAAACCATTGCTTTTCGGCCCGCCAAAGGCCGCGCCTTCGCGGATGCCAAAGGCATTTCCGGGGCAACGCTCCCGCACAAGGCGGGCCAGGATTTGGGCACTCCGCGCGCTGCCCGTTGCTGCGACATAGGGGGCGGGGTGAATATCGGTCTGCACGACAGAAAAATGGGTCATCTGCGGCTCCCTCACTGGCTCAGTGCCGAATAGGTGCCTTCATCCTCATAGCGGATGATGGCATCGCCGGTCTGGGACAGGCCGCCCCAGAAGGGGCCAAGGAAACCGGCAATCTTGGGCTGGCCCTGCAATTCGGTGCGCAGGCTCGCGCGGGTCTCGGTCCCGGTGATTTCGGTGCCCATGTCATCGACCCATGCGGCAAGGTCATCGGTCACAACGCGGCTCATGCCGCTGTCGTCGGTCATGGTGATGATTTCAAAAAGTGCCATTTGGCTTTCCTTCTTTTGCGACGATCCCGGCCCGGACTTCGCCCTGTGGCCGGTGCCCAAAATGGGTGGCAGGGTGCAGATAGTTCTGCCTTCAGCGGTGGGGAAAATTGCGTGAAATCAGTGGGGCCTGTCCCTGATGCGAAGGCATGCTTGCCTTTCCTGTCACAAAGGTCTGCCTCTGATGGGCCGCAGCCAAATCTCCAGCGCGTATGCTGATCCGGTCCGACATGTCGTGACGCTCCTTCCTGTTCCGCCAGTGGCGAAGCCATCGCTGCTTTTCACTTTGGATGACCTCATGTCATCCGAAGGGCAAAGCAGGGTGGGCGCAGCCCGACCTGCGGCCGGACGGTGATCTGACACACGGGGCCGGAGCGGTGAAATTGGGAGGGACCCGCGCGCCCCGCGCGTGGGAGGAACCGGATTTCTCCGTGGAGGCTGACGCGCAGCGGCACCAGAGCCCGTGTTCGGATCGCCGGCCGGATGGCAGGCGGAAAAATAAAATGAAAGATCGTCAGCGGTGCTAGAGCGAAGCGGAGGCGCGGCTGTCCGTTGGATCAGCGATCGCGGTGCCCGCGATCACCATATCTTTGAAAAGCAGCCTCTCGACTGCCAGGCAGCATCGACGCGAATAGCGATTGCTCAAACCATGCTGAAAGCCATAAATATATTGGCCTAACCGGCTCCGGTTGCAGCCGGATAAAAGACCAGTAGCAGGTCAGACGGAGAATGCCCCGTCCACGACGAGGCTTTGCATCCTGATTTCAAGATCGAAGGTCAGCTTTACTTATTGCCCTTCGCCCTATTGTGCGTCCGACAGAGCATCTCGCAGTTACCGGCTGTCGTCCCGCCACCTTTGCTCCAGGCAGCGACGTGATCGGCTTCCATCTCGGTCAATGTCCACATCCGGCTCTTGTTCGCGTCATGTCCGACCGCGCAGTGCGGGCAGTTTGACTTACCGGCCGCTGTTGCGGCTGCGGTCTGAGTTGCGAAAACTGACCGTTTTGTCGCCTCGTCGAAAACGCGGATATCGAGGAGCTTCGCGTCCTGTGACCCACCTAGGACATATTCGAAGATGCCGCGGCGGTTTTTGACGAAAGGGTCGCCATAAAGGCGCTGGACCTCGGCTGCCACGGTGGCAGGATCATAGGCGGTGGTGTGGTAGGTTTCGTAGAGCCTGCCCCATTCGAGGCCTTGCATCTCCTTCTCCACACTGGTGAAGACGCTTCCCGCCCAATCAATAACGCTGTCGAAGTAATTCTTCAGCCCGCCGATGCTGTCGCTCATGCGGTGCGCACTCATGTAGCCGCCGATATTGTTGCGGCTCACCCAGTCCAGGGCGCGCTCTAGGAAGTCCTGACGGTTAGCGCTGCCTTTGATGTATTTCGACCACTTCTGGATGTTGGCGTTTTGACTGTTGCTGAACTCAGCCTTAGCACGCGTGACGAAGGGGCCGGAATAGATCGCGTTCAGAAGCTCCTGCGGCTTCAGGGGCACGCCAGAGATATTGATGGTCTCAAACCATTGCTTGATCTCGGTCTCCGTGCCCTCACAGATGTAGATCAGCATTTTAGATTCGCGGATCTTCTGCTGCTGGTCGGCAGGTAGACTGTCGAAATTCTTCGGGTTTCCACCATCCATAATGGCGAACTTGTTCGTCACGAAGCGACCGATACTAGTGATCCGCTGCTGACCATCTAGCACCTCGTATTTTCCCTCAGCAATCTTATTAAAATACACAAGACCAAGCGGGTAGCCCTTTAGGAGAGACTGAATCACCGCCTGCTCGCGCCCTCCATTGTTCTCTGCATAGATGTAATTGCGCTGGTATTCCGGCTGGATCGTCAGCTGGCCAGAAAGGCCAAAGAGCCCCTTTCCTTCCAGCTGGTTGTAGACAAAGCCGTCACAGAGCTGCGACACCGTGATCTCAGTCTCGAGGGTCGTCTTCATGAGTTGTCACCTTCAGCGGGGCGGCGGTGCCGGATCAGAATGCGCTTGTAAACCTTCACGTCATTGATGACGCCGGACATGTTTAGAGGGATGTTGCCCGCCTTGCCGAAGCGTCGATAAAAGGAGTCCTTCTGGTCTTGGACAGTATACCAGCGCGTTCGGTAGGGATTGTCTGGATTGCTCGATTCTAACGTCCCCACGATCTCGAACTGATCAGGATTGTATTTGTCCAGGAAAGTCACGGGCACGCCCATCACTCCATCGAAATCGCTTGGGATCTCCTTGTAGGTCCCTACCTCGATAGCGTCATAATTGTCGTATCGGTCATATGCTTCTTTGCCCTTAAGACCTGGGCTGTAGCGCAGGTTATCCGACATGGTCATGAGGCTTAGCGGCCGGTGCCGCCGCCCGTGATCGAGGTTTGTATACCAGCAGGAGGATGAGACCCGGGCCATCTTTTTGCCCGTCGCCTCGTCAATGTGGTGAAATTTCGTATAGCTGTCAGGCACCTCGAAGAACATGCCGACATTAAAGTTCGTGCAACCGAGCCAGAGCTGGTTGGCCATCACATGGGGAAAGACGTCCTGATAGGTGATGGCGTTGGTATTCCCAATGATCAAAAACCTCTTGTCGTTCTGGATCAACAAGGAGACGTATTCACTGAAGAGCGAGAAGGGCGGGTTCGTCACGACGATATCCGCCTCGCGCAATAGGGCCACGCACTCCGGGCTGCGAAAGTCGCCATCGCCCTGCAACCGCGTGCGGCGGTGCGGGTTCTGCTCTAGGAACAGACGAACATCTTCGATGTCCCGAGCGCCATCGCCATTTAGATCCGTGACCTCCTCGATCTCAACCGCTACAGCGTTCGGTCGCTTCGGGGTCCGGTTTCCTTGGATATATTCATCAAAGGTAAGCTGCATACCGGCAATCGTGGAACCCTTACGGCTCGTCGTGACGAGCTTCCTTAGGCCCAAGCGGTTGAAGTTCGCCGCGAAATACTTAAAAAAATTGCTCTCAAAAGGGTCATCGCAATTGCAATAGACGACCTTGTCTCGGAAGGTCTCCTGATCAAACTCTAAATAAGCCTCGACCTCTTTCTGGATGTCCACATAGCGCGTGTAGAACTCGTCCTTCTTGGCCTCCCGTGCCGCCGTCAAGCCGCGGTTCAACACAGCTTTGCCATCCCTAGCCATCAACTCTCCCAACGCGTCATGCCGCACAGCTTTCGGCGGCCGCAAATAAACAAAAAACTCAGACATATCTACTGATGGATGTGTTTGAAGTCACGCGGTTCTCTTGATGTCGATCGACTTGCTAACGTCACCGATAGGCTCTTTATGTCGATGCTGCGCCGACCGATGACCATCAGATTTCGTCAAGCTAGCAGGCCCGCGAGGCAGACTGCCTGGCAAAAAAGGCAGAACTATGTGCCACAGAACATGGGCGAGGGGTCAGGCGAGGAAGCGCGCAGCGCGCCCCTCTCCTGAACCCTTGCTCCCGGCCGAGGGCAGGGGGGGAACCGCCGCAATGGGAAAATCCAGCGGACAAGGGGGTGGTGCGGCCCGCAGCGCGACGCGCGAGGACACGGCCCCGCAGGACGTGCAGCATTTTCCTGTTGCGGTGGGGGACCGGCGGTCCCCTGACGGACAGGCGCGCAGCGCCTGTCCCAACAAAGGCAGGGGGCGTTTGGCTTGTCCAAATCCCCCCTGCGTCTCGATCACGCGCCTGCGCGGGATCTCGCTATTTCAAATAAACCTGGGACCAAAATAGGAACAGATAAGATCGCTTCGGGTTATGATCAGCTAATTTCGTGACCTTGAAGTTTTTGCTGAGGTGGACTGCATGGTTCGTTCTGAATTGATAAAGAGAATTGTAGCTGAAAGACCTCATCTTCCATCAAGGGACGTCGAGGCCGCAGTTGATAAGATCTTTGAGGCAATTATCGCGAGCCTTGCGCGTGGACAAAGGGTTGAGATCAGAGGATTTGGTGTTTTTGAAGTCAGACCTCGGGTGGCGTTCACCGGTCGAAACCCCAAGACGGGGATAGCGGTATCCATACCGCAAAAGTCCGTGCCTTGGTTCAAAGGCTCCAATCTCCTTTACGGCAGGCTCAATCGAGAAAATTAAGGCCATAATCTGTCATGGCAAATGATTGCGCGCGTGGTTTGCGTCAGCGGTCCCGCCCGTGAGGGACGAGATGGGCGGGGCAGGGCGCCCAGGACCGGTGTGCGGGGGGATGGCTCGGGACGAGACATTCACCCGTGCAGCGCAGCCGGGCGCATCGCCCCGACCAGCTCGGGTGGAGGCCGGTCTTGCCGGCCGGAACCGGGGGCGCGGCCCGAAGGGGACGCCCGGATCGCTGTCTATGACCGGGTTTCGGGCGTGATGATGTTATGAAGCCAATTCGCAGCTTCTTGGCCCTTGGCGACCCATTCCTCAATGACATTCTCAGACATGTCCTGCCTCAAGGATTTTATCGACTGATCTACGATTTTCTTTTGTCGCCGACTTGCTTCCCGCATGTCTGCGATTTTGAGCATGGGATATAGCTTACTCATGCCAGACGACACGCAAAGTTCTTCCAGCCTGTATTCTATCGACTGTTCATCGCTTGGCAGCTCGTCGTGGCGATCCAGATACAGCGCGGAACAATGCAACGCTTCGTGCAGGATCGTGTCGAACAGTTCCAGCTTGTCGCCTTTGTGTTTGAGGACATTCAGGTAAATTATCGGCCTCTGACCTTTGGGATAGAACGAGAGTCCGTATCGCCTGCTTTGACCAACAGTTTCGGGCTTCCAGAACGTATCGGCTCGGACAACTGCCACGTGGCTCATGATACGGGTGGCCGCATTTATCATATCTGCATTTGTAAAAACTGCTGGATCGAAGTCGATGCTTTTTCCCATGACGTAATGCGCTTTATCTTCAAGGCTCATGTCGATCATAATATTTCCGGCTGTTGAATAGAGGTTTCTCAAAAGACATTGCTTTGATAATAACTGCGGACCAATATGGCGCAAGGGATGCGAAGCATCACCTGCGCCATATTTTTTCGGCTTTGATTGTTATTCTGCCGTTTCTGTATCGCGGTGCTGCCTTGCCGATGGCAAGGCTCCGCCCGAAGGGCCGGGCCTGGCGGGGGTGGCCGGCATAGACGGCCGTCCGCTCTGCTTTTCCTTGCCCTGTCACGACAAAAGGCGGCGATGGAAAAGAGGCCCCGCGCGAGGCGGGGCCAGTTGAACCTTCGTCGCAGAAGGATGGGCGGGGCCGCGCTCTACTGAACAGGAGCTGCGGCGGAAATGTCGGTTTGAGCGGTAGTAAAACAGGGGCGGGCGTTCTTGTGGATTGCAGCGGCGGTGAGCATCGCCTGCCGGTCTTCAATAAATGTTTATAGCTCGCTGCGCGGGTCTATTCAGGTATTGCCATCCCAATAAGTTGCAACATACATTCGGGTTCTTCCTCCTGTTGGATTGAAGGGGCGGCTATTCTCCCCGCCCCTTCATTTTTTTCAGAAGCAGTCCGGGGTCCAAGCCTCGATGCGGGCCTTCTTCTCTGCGTCGATCTTCCATGCCTTCTGATACTCGGCATCGCTGAACAGACGCTCCATGCACTGCGCTTTCTCGGCCTTCTTCTGGGCTTTGTGCGCCTTGAAACCGTTCCCCTGCGGATCACAGGCGGTCAGGTCCAGATGCAGCGCGTCCAGATAGTCGGCGCTGACGCGGCTGAAAAAGTTCTCGGCGGTGGGCGTCCAGACCTTGCGGATACCGGCCCCGGCATCGGCCTCGATCAGTCCGAAAAACTCCGCGCTACCTGCGCCATAGGGCAGGGTCCGCGCCACGCTCTCGACCAGCGCCGCGTTGCGGGCTTTCTTGCCAGCGGCGACGAACGTGCGGAAGGCGGTCGCCAGATCGTCAATCCGCAGTTCCGGGCGGCTCCATGCCTCATGTCCCGCAGGGGCATGGGTCAGCCGTTCGGAAAACTCCAACCCCTCGGGCTTGCTCGGGCAGTTGTTGGGGCGTCCCGGCGACAGGTCGAACACATGGGTGCTGACGCCCGATGCCAGCGACAGGCCGAAGGCCAGCAGGTCGAACACCATTTCCGGCTTGTCCAGCAACGCGGTCTGGATCGCGGCCAGCCGCACGGCCTTCATGTCCTCGACCAGCGCGCCGGAATAGGGCGACTTGGGGGCATCCTCGACGCTGGCCGCGCCGTGGCGCGTTGCGGCGTGTCCGGTCAGAACCTGCGTCTTGATTGCTTCCTCCCGGTCATAGGGGCTGACAAGGGGGTTGGTCACGCAAAGCCGTCCATCGCTTCCCACATAGACGAACACCCCGGCCACGGCGCGCTGTGCATCGGTATAGTCTCCGTCAAGGATTGCGACCAGTTCCGCCAGTTCGGCTTGGCCTGCCTCGTCCAGAACGTCGCCGTTCGCCAGTTCGGCCAACTCGTCGTAACGCTCGGCCTGTTCCTCGGTCAGTTCGCCCTCGACGCGGTAAACCCGGTCCATCTTCTCGGTGGTGTCATAGGGGATATAGCTGTCGGTCATAACCTCTGCCCATTTCCAGACCGCCCCGACCTTCGCCGCTTCCTCTTTCAGTTTCTCGATGAACAGGCGGTCCAGCAGGTCGGCATCGTTCAGTGCGGTCGTGTCGCTGAACAGGTCGCGGATCAACCGCCCGCCAGCGGCCTCGTAGGCGTCCAGCCCGACGAACACGGCGCGGCGGTCGGTGCCGCTGATGGCGTCGGGCTGCAAAGCGCGCTTGATCTGGTGTTCCGACAGGTCGCGGCCCTTCACCTCGGCCAGAACCTGCAAGGTCAGGGCCTCGTCCTGGGACACGGTGAAGGCTTTCGCCATCCCGTAGCTGATCTGGCCCGCCTTCAAGGCGTCCAGAACGGGGACGGGCAGTGCGGCCAAGGCAAGGCGGCGGTAAACATGCGCCTCGGTCTTGCCGAAGCTGCGGGCGATGGTGGACACGTCTGCGCCTGCCTCCTTCATCCGGCCATAGGCCCGGATTTCATCGGCGGGGGCCAGGTCCTCGCGGGCGGCGTTCTCGGCGCTGGCCCATGCCCGCGCGGTGGCCTCGTTTGGGGCGATGCGGACGGGAACAGATGCCAGTTCCGGGTGGCGCTTGGTCACGGTCGGGTCACGCTCAACCGCGCGGGCAATGGCGCGCAGCCTGCGGCCCCCGGCGACGATGCCGACGCGGCCATCCGCGTCAACGGTGCCGGAGAGGTTCTGGATCAGGCCGATCATGGCAAGGCTGTCGGCCAGCAGGTCGATCCCCTCCGGGTCCGCATCCTGACGCGGGTTCATGTCGGAGACATAGAGTTGGGCCAGCGGGAAATACTGGATGGCGGCTGCGGTGATGATTTCGGTTGTCATGGGTGGCATTCCTGTTTGCGACGATTATGCTTATTGGTGCCTTGTCCGGCTGTGAGGGCAGGACAAGGCGGGGGGGCTTAAACGGCCCCGTGCTGGTTCAGGAAGCGGCGGCCGATCCCAAAATCATCGCCCTTCCTGACAAGTGCCCATGCTTCCGCGAGGCGCTGTTCAAAGATTGCTTTGCTCATGTGTTCACCCCCTTTCCGGTTGAAGCTGCGGGAAGCATCGGCCTGCTAACGGAGCGAAAGCAGGCCGATCTCTGGTCAGTGTTCGGACGGCAGGTAGAGCGTCAGGACACGGCGCGTCTGGCCGGGGTCACAGGCACAATCGGGCATCGTTGCGCCGTAGGTGTAGGCGGTGTCGTAAAGGTCGATCTTCCAGAAAATCGCAGCGCCATCGGCTTCCACGCGCCCAAAGGAATGATCCTCCCAAGGGTCGTTTTCTTCGGTGAAGTCGCTGAAGTTGATAACCTTCTCCATCAAGGCGGATTTGGTCGCCACCGGCAGGGCCTCGAAACCCGGCGTGACGACAGCACGGCCTTTCAGATGATGGTCCCGCCATAGGGCGGCAAAGCCCAGGCAGCGGCGGAAGGCGTCGTTCTGCTCTGCGATCAGCAGGCGCAGCATGTGGTCGCGGGCCTGCTCGGTGGCGGTGTCGGTCTGGTTTGCTTGTGCCATTTGGCGTTCCTTCTTTTGCGACGATCCCGGCCCGGACTTTGCCCTGTGGCCGGTGCCCAAAATGGGCGAGGGGTCAGGCGAGGAAGCGCGAAGCGCGCCCCTCTCCTGAACCCTTGCCTCCCGGCGAGGGCAGGGGGGGAACCGCCGCAATGGGAAAATCAAACGGACAAGGGGGTGGTGCGGCCCGCAGCGCGCAGCGCGAGGACACGGCCCCGCAGGACGTGCAGCATTTTCGTGTTGCGGTGGGGGACCGGCGGTCCCCTGACGGACAGGCGCGCAGCGCCTGGCCCAACAAGGGCAGGGGGCGTTTGGCTTGTCCAAATCCCCCCTGCGTCTCGATCGCCGCGCCTCGCGCGGGGATCTTCAGTATTACTATAGCCCGTCTCACATGCTTTAGATCAAGCTTCCGGACGCCGTAACTAGCCTACCGAGTTTTGACATCCTCAGCCTATGCATTTCTCACTTAAGCCCTCTTGCAATGAGAGGAAGCTCCGCTAGATTATTACTACCGGAAGTGTGGGTGAGCGGTCTAAACCATCGGCCTGAATACCGCCCGTAGCTAGAGTAAACCGACGTAGGGTCTTCCCTACCGTGAGTTCGAATCTCATCGCTTCCGCCAACTTCGTCTACGGCTACGGGCATTTCGGGCCACCTAACGGTGGCCCGATCTTATTTAACCTAAGCTCCCATAAGGCATCGCTCCTGCTGCGGTCGCGCACCTTTACTTCCAAGGCCGTTCCCGGTGCACGACTGGACAACCGGGCGCGTCCTGCGTCAGCGGTCCCGCCCGTCAGGGACGAGATGGGCAGGGCAGGGCGCCCAGGACCGGTGTGCGGGGGGATGGCTCGGGACGAGACATTCAACCGTGCAGCGCAGCCGGGCGCATCGCCCCGACCAGCTCGGGTGGAGGCCGGTGCAGCCGGCCGGAACCGGGGACGCGGCCCGAAGGGGACGCCCGGATCGGTCAGAGAAACAGCGCAGAAATCTGCATCAGCATGCCGAGACCAGCGATCAGCAACAAAATCGTCCAGCCCCCCACACCTGACTTATCTTTTTTGGTCTCAAGCTTCTCATCCGGAATAGGTCTGACCCCTCCGCAATGTGGGCAGGCCCAGATGTGAAAACTTGGCACTAAGCAATAAGGGCAATAACCGTCCATTATATTATCCTTTTACTGTGCAGGTTCTCAGGGTTTGCAAAGTAAATTTATGAAACCGATATATAAGTATCCGCAGAAAGAGCTGGCATACCATGCGATTATTTTGAGTTACCTGGGATACCAGGCAAGTCAAATTCTCCGGGTGCCCACAGCCACGGCGGATAGACGCCATCGGCGGCGATCTTTTGCAGGTCGTCATACGCCTCCTCCGTCATGTCGTGACTGGGGGCGAACATGGCGACAGGCGTTCCGGTATCCAGTAGCAGGGCATTGGCGACAGGCGCCGTGGCCGACAGGTTGTATTTCAGACATTTGATGAAGTCGCGCTCGGCCAGGGCGTCCAGCAACTGGTGTTCGCGGTCGTGATCGAACGGAATCCATTGCCCGTTGACGGGCATGACGGCGATTTCGCGGATGTTGCCGTGGCTCGGCTTGGGGCTGAAGGTCGCAATGACGATCAGATGGCTGTTCGGCGTTGCCTCAATAGTCTCGATCTTGTCGGCCGCGATCCTGTCGAACCGCTTCCCGGTCTCCTCGTCCAGGAACATGGGATAATCCGGGAGATGCTTGAGAATCAGCTTTCGACCGTAGGTCGAAGGCTCATAGCCTTTGTATTCTGCGATGATGATGCCAAGGGGTGTGGGCTTTCCTGCAACCGGCTGAAGCCGGTGCAGGAAGCGCCGCCGTTCGGCGGCGAGCCTTTCCTTTTCCTCGATGGAATAGAGCGGGGGGACAAAGAGGTTGCCAGAGATCGGCCCGGCCTTTGTGCTGACTTTTGCGGCCGCGGCCATCAATTCACGGTGGATGATGAACCAGCTGCGGCGGCGGCCGAAACTATTCCGCCACCTGTTCAAACCCGCAGCTTCCCAAAGGTAGTGCAGCATGGCCAGCAAACGCAGCTTTGCCGGGCTGGCGATGGCGGATGATGCGGCCTCTCCCGGATCGGCCACGGGGGCGGCACGTCCGCCCTTCACCGATAGCGGAAAATCCAGTTTGAGCATCGTGCCGCCCGCCTCGTCGGTCACGATGGCCTGTCCGTTCACCTGGCCCAGGCCGGACAGTTCCGGGGGTGGATCGAAGGTCTCACAGACTGGATCATGAAGATGACCCGTTCCGGGCATTCGTTTCAGGATATATTCGTTCCCGACCTTGGCGATATACATTGCTGGTTCCTGGCGGCTGCATTGGCACAGCGGCCTGGCCTTCTTATCGTATGCGCCTTCCAAGATTCGTTGCAAACCTTCGGTCGATGTGCTGAAACGCGAATGACCGAGGCGATAAGTATTTTCGGCTACCATAATGCTCTCCTTCAATAAGAAAGAGAATCGTGCATATCAGCTGTAATTTCCAGAGAATATTGTTGTCTGGTTGTGAATTAACCCGGCGCTAATTTATACTTGGGGAATCCGCATCATGCTAGACGGGCCATACTGTAAGAAACGCACTTACCAGACAGAGGCGCATACAGAATGAAAGTGACTCACACTGAAACGATGTTCACGATGACCGGCAGGTACTGGTCTGGCACCTACCCCCTAACCGATCTTTCCAAGTGGCTTAAAGCGTTTCTGCAAAAACCGGAATCATGGGATTGAACGAACCCGCTGACGCGGGAGGGCGTCGCTCTTGGCGGGAATGGCCTCCTGATGAGAAGGTTTGGTTGCTGAGACCAACCTTTGATCAGGAGACCATCCCATGGCTGATGCCACATCAGCGGTTAGCCCGCTGCGTCGCCGTATGATCGACGACATGACGCTTCGCAACCTGTCGCCGGCCACACAACGATCCTATCTTCATGCCGTTGCAAAGTTCAGTCGGCATTGCCACCGCTCACCGCAAACTTCCGCTCTTTCCCTCGGGCGTACGAAATCCGGGGATGACACCCTCTATGTTTTGCGAAGGAAAGAAAAGTCGAGGATAACGGCGGAAGCAAGGCGACGGTCAGCGCCGGGGGGGATCCTCGGCACGGATGGCAATGGAATAGGGAATGGCGGGGTCGGCCTGCTGTGCTTTGGCGCTGATACGGGCGTCAGTCCTGACCTCCTCTAGCGGCAGCCCGGCGCCGGTCACCCTATGGTCATGCAGGTAATCTGGCAGATAGCCGGATAGAAGGATGCGCCAGTCCATCGGGATGCCCGGCTCGACCACCCGGGCCAGTTGAAAGATGATCGTGGTGCAGTTGGCGGTAATCGTATGATAGAAGGCGGGCTGCGCGGCCAGCTGGTTCGCCTTGTCCAGATAGGTCAGGAACAGCGCCCGGCGTTGCGACGCTGTCAGGTCCAACGGGTACAGGGCGACATCCTCGCGGCGCATGGTGGTCCGCAGCCGAAGGATGTCCGCTTCGTCGGCGGCAATCATCACCAGTTCGAATTTCTTGAAGAAGCCGCCGATCTCGGAAAAGGATTCGTGCCGCTCTCGCCGGATCTCGGCTGAAAAGGTCAGGAAGGCGCCGTCAGAAAAGCCGAAGCTGATCAGCGTATGGGCGATGGCTGGATTGCCCCATGTCGATGTTGCTAGATCGACTGAGGACAACGCGCCGATATCATAGCGGCGCGTTTCCCAGTGCGGGGTAAAATGCTGTTCGCTGCGCCACTCGAAATTGCGGACATTCTCCAGAATGGCGGTCTGCCCCTCGATCCGCGCGGTCACGCCATGGGCGACATCTGGCGCCCAGTCCCGATCGCCCGAGGGCCGGATCGTCAGCCACCATCCCAAAGCCACGGCGACGAGGGGCAGCAGCACCGCCCGGCTCGCGCCGCGTCGCCCGGCGGCCCGAAGCGCCAGAATGGCAAGGGCCGTCACGCCGACGGCAAGGATCCAGAACCAGCGCGCGAATCCATCCAGCTGATACCTCAGGGCCAGCCCCACCAGGGCTGCGGCGATCAGCACGACAAGCGTGAAGGCAGCCCCGGCAAGCCACCGTCGTCCACGCCGGGTCTGCGGGATGGTCCTACTCACCCGCCAAAGCCTCGCCCACGATCGAGAATGGGCTGGAAAGGGTGGCGCCGACCGTGTTGAATACAAAGGCCCCTGTGCGGCGAAGACTAGGGCCAGGGCCGTCTCCTCCCTCCCGCCCCCGATTGGCGTAGAAGGAGGCCAGCCTGACGTACCGGTCATGGTTCAGGCCGTCCGAAGCCTCGAGGCTGGAGATGTCGATGATCGCCAAGCGAGCCTCTCGCGCGGCCTGCTGCACGGCCGGGTCGGTGATGTCCAGCGCGCCGACGCGCGCGCGGGAGCGGCTCAGCCGGTTGCTGACGCGCAGGGCTTGGTCATCGGGCGAGACCAGCACTGCCATCGGCTGCGTCATCGGGCCGAGGACCTGCATCTGCGCGCGGAACACATCGACGTCGATATCGGGCGCCGCAAGCACGACGGTCAGGCGGTCAAGGATGTCATTTTGCCCCGACAGGCGCAGCTGGCGCAACGCCTCGACCGTCAGCCAGCCGCCCATCGAGTGGGCAAAGACGGTGATCGTGCCGATGCGCTGGTCCCGCGCCAGCGCCGCCAGCAGATCGGCCAGCGCATCGCGCGAATAGGTAACGGATTCCTTGTCGGCCACATAGCCCGCAATGGCAGCCTGAGAAGGCCAGGCGAACAGGATCGGAGTGTTGTCCAGATCGGCATCGACCGTCATTTGGGTCAGCCGGTACAGCGCCTCGGGAAAGTTGTAGTTATAGCCGTGCACGAAGATGAGCACGTCCTTTCTGCTGTCTTGCGATGCGGCGACCTTTTGCAGGAAGCCCTGCCGGGTCAGGATGCTTTGCCCGACCGTGGCAAAGCTGGTCTGCGGGTCGATCTCTTCGTCCGGCCATTCGATCACGCCTGGCTGATGGTTGGGCGGCACCGAGATATCGAAGGACGAGTAGTTCGGCTGGCTGGCACGCCCCGAGGTGAAGACATTAGCGTTCTCAGCCGCCCGCTCACGGGTCGTGGCGGCATAGATGGTGACGGTCTGCGCGCCGGGAACGCGCGCCTCGATCGTTCGCAGAACCTCAGGACCGGGTCTGGCAGCGCACCCGCCAAGGAACAGGGTGATGGCCATAATCAAAAGGCAGGATGCCCTGTTCGCGTGCAAGCACCCTTGAGCGTTGGTCATTCCAGTTCTCCCATTATCCATTGTTCCAGCCGCCGCTGGCTGTCTATCAAACACGTCCCGCAGGCCGTTACCGCTGATCTGCACCCGATTTGCGGGACGCGCATTGCTGCCGGAGTCTGCTAGCGCCACGAAGCCTCTCAGCAGGTGCTGTCATGGGTGACCTGAAGGCAGCCCCATTCGCCGCAAGGCCGCGCATCATCCGCTTGCCCCGACCGGATTAGCACTCCCGCCTTCCTCCATTTTTCTTTCCTTGCTAAACAACACGTAATAGAGGACCGGCGCGGCGATCAGGGTCAGGATAGTTGCGAAGGCCAGACCGCCCATGATGGTCACCGACATCGAGGCAAAGAATGGATCCCACAACAGCGGAGCCATCCCCAGGATTGTGGTGACCGCCGCCAGCACGACCGGGCGCAGCCTTGATGTCGATGCTTCAATGATCGCCTTTCGGAAGGGCATGCCCTCTGCCCGAACCAGATCGATCTCCTCGACCAATACGATGCCGTTCTTCAGCAACATCCCCGACAGTGACAGCAGCCCCAGAAGCGCGGTGAAGGAGAATGGCAGGCCGGTGATGAGAAGACCGATCACCACTCCGTTGACGGCCATGGGCACCAGAAGCCACACGATCAGCGGCTGGCGCAGCTTGCCAAACAAAAGGATCGAGATCAGCACCATGATCAGAAGTGAAGCCGGCAATTGCTGGCCCAGACTGCGTTGCGCGTCGGTGCTGTTTTCATATTCCCCTCCCCATTCGAGGACATAACTATCGGGCATGGTGATTGCCTCGACCGGGGCGCGGATGGTAGAAAAGACATCGGATGCATTGCCCCCTGTGGGGATCCCCGCCTCGACCGTGATCGTCGGAACCCGGTCGCGGCGCTGGATAAGGGTGTCGCGGGGCTCCCATCCAACGCGTTCGATCAGCTGCTCCATGCTGACGTAATCCTCGGCAGCCTCGGAATAGACGATCTGCTGGGCGAGATCGGGATTGGCGCCGCTGCCGCGCAGGCGGATCGGGATCTGCCTGTCGGCTTCCTGATAGATCGCGACGGGCAGGCCCTCGGTCGCCATCAGCGCGGCATCTGACAGATCGGCGCGCGAAATCCCGGCCGTCTGCGCGCGCTGCGTGGCATATTCTGGGATCAGCACGGGCTCGTATTCGCGCCAGTCAGTCCGGATATCAATCAATCCCGCATCCTGCCGGGTCAGCGTGGTGCTGACCAGATCGGCCAGCGCGCGCAGAACCTTTGGATCGGGCCCCGAAATCCGCGCCTGAATGGGCGCGCCGCCGCCGGGACCAAAGGCCAGACGTTCGGTCCGGAACTCGCCCTCAAGCAGCGTTTCGCGACCAAATTCGTTCAGATCCTCCAACAGCCGCGGGATCGTTTCGGTCGTGGCGGTACGGATGATCAGATGGCCATAGCTGGGCAGCGCCTCTTCTGGGGAATAGGTCAGCATGAAGCGCGTCGCCCCCGAGCCTACGAAGGTCGCGACCGACGTCACCTCGTCGCGCTGCAGCAACCATTCCTCGGCCTTGCGCATGTCGTCCGACACGCTGTGGATGTCGCTGCCCTGCGGCAGTTTGTAATGCGCATAAAAGACCGGCGTGCTGCTGTCGGGAAAGAACTGCTGGGGCACCGAGGCAAAGCCGCGAAAGCACAGCACGGTGATGACGATCATCGCCGCCAGAAACAGCCAGCGCGCCCTCAGCGCCCCACCCAGTACCGTGCGATAGGCCCGAAAGACTGGGCCATTGTAATCGCCACCCTCACCGTCGCCCTTGCCGCGCTTGAAGACGTAATGGGCCAGAAGCGGCGTGACGGTGAGCGCCAGTACCCAGGACAGCAGCAGCGAGATCCCCACCACCGCGAACAGCGAGAACATGAACTCGCCCGTCGCATCCGGCGACAGGCCGATGCCGGCAAAGGCCATGATGCCGATCACCGTCGCGCCCAGCAGCGGCAGCTGGACCCGCTTCGCGCCATCCTCGGCGGCGTCGCGGGACGAGCTGCCCGAGGCCATCTTGATCTGCATCGATTCGGCCAAGACAATCGAATTGTCGACCAGCATCCCCATCGCAATGATCAGCGCGCCAAGCGAGATCCGCTCCATTTCTATCCCGCCAAGCGACATGAAGAAGAACGTTCCGATCACGTTCAGAAACAGCGTCGATCCGATGACGACCGCCGACCGCCATCCCATAAAGAGCGCCAGCACCACCACCACCAGCGCCACCGACATCGCCAAATTGACCAGAAATGCGGACGAGGATTCGTCCACGACCAGATGTTGCTGATAAATGGGGTGGAGCTGCACGCCATGGGGCAGCTCCCGCAACAGTTCGGCTATCTTGGCATCGACGCGCATGCCGATATCGACGATGTTCTGCGACGACACACCCGCTATGCCAAGCGTGAACGCCTCTTGCCCGTCAAAGCGGATGATTTCGCGCGGGGTGGGAACGCGACCGCGTTCGACCGTGGCGATGTCGGTCATCTGAAATACCGAGGTTCCCACGTTCACGGTCAGCTCGCGCAGCGCATCGACGCTGTTGGTGCCGCGCGGCACGTCGATCCCGAAGCGGTTGCCGTCCGCCGCCAAAGACCCCGAGGGTGACACGGCTGCCGCCGCGCTGATCTGGTCGATCAAAGCGCCGGGCGGGACACCCAGATTGGATGCGATGGCCATGTCTGGCATGACATAGACCGCCTCTTCCGGCAAACCGGCGATGGCCACATTCGACACGCCCTCGACCGTTAGGATCTCGCGCCGCAGATAGGTCGAGATCTCGTGGATCTCGGCATCCGAAAACCCGGGCGCGGTCACCGCCATGAAGATCCCGAACACATCGCCGAAATCGTCGTTTACGACCGGCAGGTTCGCGCCTTCGGGCAATTGGGCACCGGCATCGGCCACGCGGTTGCGCAGCTCGTCCCAGACCTGCGGCAGCTCGGCCCCACTGACCGTAGACAGGATTTCGACATCGATGCGCGATGAGCCGGGCTTGTTCGACGAGGTCACCGTGTCCAGCGAGGCCATCTGCTGGATCGCGGATTCTAGGGGCTCGCTGACCTCGCGGG
This sequence comes from Paracoccus sp. 08, assembly GCF_024105395.1. Classification (NCBI taxonomy): domain Bacteria; kingdom Pseudomonadati; phylum Pseudomonadota; class Alphaproteobacteria; order Rhodobacterales; family Paracoccaceae; genus Paracoccus; species Paracoccus sp. 08. Next base: position 102,372 of record NZ_WEKR01000069.1, read on the forward strand.
CGACCTGTTCCGCCGAGGCCCCGGGATAGGAGGTGATCACCACCGCCTGCTTGATGGTAAAGCTCGGGTCCTCCAGCCGGCCTACGGTCGCATACCCCCACAGGCCGCCCAGAAGGCAGCCGAGAATCAAAAGCCAAGTCAGAAGCGGCGCGTCGATCGCCTTACGTGCTAGGTTCATTGCGACGCCTCGGGCGTAGGACCATTGTCGTTGGACAGACCAGTAAAGCGGCCTACCCGCGTCCCGTCAGCCAGCATCGCCGCGCCCGAGGCGACGATGGTCACGCCCGGCTCGGGACCGTCCAGCATGTAAAACCTGGTGCCCCCGGCGGGTTCGATCGTGACGCTGCGACTGGCCAGCGTGCCGCGATCGGGGTCGGCGTCATCGGGGCGATAAACCAGCACCTGAGGGCGGCCATCGGGCGCATAGCGCAGCGCACTGGCCGGCAGCGTCACGACGCTGTCCGAGCCCGGGCGCTGGACGGTGACCTGAACCGTGGCCGAGGCCCCCGGCAACAGATTTTCGGGCTGATCCTCGCCGAACGCGAAGGCTACGCGATAGGTCTGGCCCGCTTCGGCAGCCTCGGCGGTCAGCTCGCGGTATTCCAATGGATAAAGAGGGCCGTCGACGACCATCTGCGCGCTGGCCTGAAACTCCAGCTGGCCGCCGAACTGGCGGAACAGGATTTCCGGCACCTGAATGTGAACCTGGATTTCGCTCATGTCATGTGCTCGAACGACGGGTTCGCCCGCCGCAACTGTCGCATATTGATCCGCCAGTCGCTGCGAGATGAGCGCGTCGAAGGGAGCTTGCATCGTGGCATAGTTCAGGCTGTCCAATGCATCCTCATAGGCCACCTGTGCCACGTCACGTGTGCTCTGGGCATTCTCGATTTCAGCTAGGGCTACGACGCCCGCCCCCAATTTACTGAGACGTGCCAACTGCCGTTCGGCCTGATTAAGCTGTACCTGCGCCTCATTCACGGCGCGTTCGAAGGGACCGCGATCAAGTCGTCCCAGAAGAGTGCCCGCTTCGACAAACTGGCCTTGTCGGATAGGCAGTTCCTCAATCTGGCCGCCCGCCCGAAAGGACAGATCAACGGTCGATCTGGCCGCGATTCGCCCGAAAAACCGCCGCTCGACGAAGTCGGCGGCCTCTTCCAGGACCATCAATTTGGCCGGGCGCAGGCTTTCGCCCGGATCGCCCACCTGTGCGAATGCTGGAGACAAAGACGCCAGAAGCGTCAGGGAAATGACCGCAGAGATATTGAATTTCATAAAAGTAGCCTTCGTGCATGGATCGTCGCCAGATGGCATGGCCGGTTTTGAAGATAGTGTCCCACGGCGTGGTGTAGGAGCGCCGAGCCTCGGAGAGGTTCGAGCTTGATCAGGTTGCCACGGCGGGCAGCCTGACGTTGGGATTGTCGGTGACGCGGGCGAGGGTTTCAAGCGACATGTAGCGCCGCGCGACCGCCCATTCGTCGTTGGTCTCAAGCATCAGTGCGCCGACCAGGCGGATGATGGCCTCGTCGTTGGGGAAGATGCCGATGACATCGGCGCGCCGCTTCACCTCGCGGTTCACCCTTTCGAGCGGGTTGGTCGAGGCGATCTGGGTCCAGTGCTCGCGGGGGAACGACATGTAGGCCAGGACGTCGTCGCGGGAGTTGTCCATCAGGGCGCCGAGCTTGGGCTGCTTCTCGCGCAGGGCGTCGGCCACGATCTCCCACTGGGCTTCGGCCTCGGCCTTGGTCTCCTGCGCGAAGATCGTCTTCAGCATCGCCGCCACCGCCGTGCGCTGCTTGGCAGGGGCGTGGGCCAGCGCGTTGCGCATCCAGTGAATGCGGCATCTCTGGTGGGTCGCGTTGAAGACGCGGCGTGCAGCGGCCCGGAGGCCCTTGTGATCATCGGCGATCACCAGCTTCACGCCGCGCAGGCCGCGGTCGGCGAGGCTGCGCAGGAACTCGGTCCAGAAGGTCTCGGCTTCGGATGGACCGGTGGCGACACCCAGAACCTCGCGCTTGCCGTCCTCGTTCACCGCCACGGCGATTATCACGGCACGGCTGACGATCCGACCACCCTCGCGGACTTTCAGGTAGGTCGCGTCAAGCCAGAGGTAGGGCCATGCCCCTTCCAGTGGTCGGGTCAGGAAGGCGTTCACGCGCTCGTCGATCTCGGCGCAGAGCCGGCTGACCTGGCTCTTGGACATGCCGCCCGCGCCCATGGCCTTCACCAGATCGTCGACCGAACGGGTCGAAACGCCGTGGACGTAGGCCTCCTGGATCACCGCCACGAGGGCCTTCTCGGCGGTGCGGCGTGGCTCAAGGAAGCTCGGGAAGTAGCTGCCTTTGCGCAGCTTCGGGATCTCCAACGCGATCCGCCCCGTTCGCGTGTCCCAGTGGCGCTCCCGGTAGCCATTGCGCTGAACTTCACGCATCGGCGATCGCGCGCCCTTGGCCGCACCCGTCCGGGCCTCCACCTCGGCCTCCATGATGCGCCCGGCCGCAAAGGCCAGCATCTCGCGCACGAGATCGCCGTCAGCCTCCTTCTCAACCAACTCGATCAGCGCCATTCTGTCGTCGGTCATCGTCATCTCCGTTCTCGGTTCCAGGTGTTGCAACCCGAACCTTTTCCGAAGATCGGCGGTGACCGCCAGCGTCACCCACGGCCGCGCGCTGCGCTACGCCAAAGGCTCCGCGCGCGGCCTCCTACACCACCACCCGGGACACTGCCGTTTTGAACGGAAAATGTCACAGGAGCCTGCCCAGCTATGTGCCTAGTCAAGCGCAGCGTCTGGTGTTCGGAAAAAGTCGAAGCAGCGGGACGCAGTCGCGATATGTGGACCCAATCAAGGTGCTGCCAGGAAGACTCAACCTTTCCAATGCTCAGAGTTTCAGCTGTTTTTCCGGGGGCAACGCGACTCCTGCACAGATGAAGAGCCCTTGAACCAAAAGACGCCCCGTTGCTGGAACAGTCGAGAAATCTGCGCAGATGAAATCCCACAGGTGCAAACCGCACGTAGGTTGCATATAGAGCTTCGAATGCAAGCTCGGTTTATCCCATCAAGAGTTAGTGGCACCAAGGCATTAACAAAACGGTTTAACAGCTTTACGAGGCCCGCCCAACGGAGCTGTTGCTTCGATCTTGTCAGCCCGCTCCAGCGCCGCAAAGGCAAAAGAACGCGAAAATCCCTAGTTTTAAGCCGCTATCAGTCGGTGTTTCATTCTAGTCGTATCCTCGTTACTATCAGGAGCGCGGTGAAGATACGGCGCGTAACACAAGAATTGAGCACTGCATAGATGCACAGTGATTCCATCTCCGGGAAATCCGGCTACCATCACGGAAATTTGAGGGTGGCGTTGATCGAAGCGACCGATGGCATCATCCGCGACCGCGGGATCGAGGGCCTCTCGCTGCGCGAGGCTGCACGGCGTGCAGGTGTATCAATCGGTGCACCCGCGCACCACTTCGGTTCCACCTCGGGGCTGCTGACAGAGGTGGCTCTGCTAGGCTATGATAGCCTTGGCGCGTCGCTGAACGCGGTCATACCGACTGATGACCCTATTGCCGATCTGCGGCAAATGGCGATTGCTTATGTCAGCTTCGCGCTGGCCCATGCTGGGCGGTTCCGGCTGATGTTCCGACCTGATCTCGTCGATCGCGACAACCCCCGCTATGTGGCGGCTGCCACCCGTGCGTTGTCAGGTTTTGCAGCCGCGATCACGCGTCAAAAAGGCGCTGTGGAAGACAATATGGCCGAGATTTTCGTGGTTTGGTCGTCGATCCATGGCATGGCGAACTTGGTCGTAGACGGAAAAGCACAGTATCTATTTGCGGGCGCAACGCCGGAGCAATTTGTAGAAACGATCATGCCGAAGCTTTTGGCTGAAACCTGGCCGTTTGGCATGGCCCATTAACTGAGATGGTTCGTATTGCTTAAAGCGTTTCTGTATTAACCTGATACATACCCTGCCGCGTGGAAGTAGTTCCAGCACTCCTGGGGTGAGAACATGCTGCAGATGTCACCAAGGGCTTTGAACAGGTCATCGAAGGTTCGTGCGCCCATTTTGCGGAGATGCGCCTTCAGCTTCGAGAAAGCCTGCTCGATGGGGTTCAGGTCGGGTGAATAGGGCGGCAGATACAGGAACCAACACTTGGCGTCACGGATGGCTTCGGCGGCCTCGACGTTGCGATGAGTGGCCAGGTTGTCGAGGATGACGACCGTGCCGGGCGTCAGTTCCGGGGTCAGGACATCGCGGACATAGGTCGCAAAGGCGGAGCCATCCATCGCGCCTTTGATCACCCAGGGCGCAATGAGCCCCTCCGACGTGAGGCCTGCGATGAAGGTCTGTGTGCCCCAGCCACCGAAAGGCGCGTCCATCCGCAACCGCTGGCCGCGGCAGGCGCGCCCTCGCAGTCGGGTCAGGTTCGTCTTCACGGAGGTTTCGTCAATGAACACCAGCCGTTCGGGCTGGCGACGCATAAAGGGAATGCGCCGCTCCTGCCACTCGTGCCGGGCTTGTTTTACACGGGCGCGGTGCTGTTCGGAGGCCACCAACGATTTTTTTTATAGGTGAAACCAAGCCGCTTGAGCAGAGCCGCAATCGAGGAGTGATGAACCTTCACGCCCTCGGCCATGGCCAGCGCATCGCGCAATTCATAGAGCGTGATATCCGGATCCTGGGCGACCAGCTCTTCAAAAAAGGCCTGATGCGGCGCAAGCTTTCCGCGCCCGCGTGGCCGCCCCTGCGGCGCGGGCACTGCATCCCCGTGCTGCCGAATTGCCCGGGCCCAACGAGACCCCGTCGCAGGCGAGAGCATCAATCGCGCCGCGGCAGCTCGCCCACTCAAACCCTCTTCGAGACAAGCCTTGAACCGCGCACGCAGCGCATTCGGTAAAGGTGCTGACATGATCCATCCTCCTAGAAAGGATGAATCACAAGCAGACCCCTATGAAAATCCCATGATTCCGGGTTTTGCAGAAACGCTCTAGTTTCTACCAGCGTTTGCGCGATGATTTCCCAAAATCGGGTGGTTCATATGATACGTGCATCCAAGAACTTGAAGCCCTCTCTCTAAGAATATCCGAGGCCACACCGCAGCTCTAACTAATGCGTCTCTGCACGGGCAAGCTCGGAACGAGATAACCGGGCATGACCAAGCGCAAAGGAAGGGCAGGAGTATAGGCTTTGGGCGCAGGCCAGCACTTGCCAGCTAACCCCAGAGCGCGGTTCCTCGGGGCGGGCGGTCCAAGGCGATCAGCCTTAGACCAACCAACAGGAGGCACGCCACCGGAAAATACTGTACAGAGCCTTTAGAAGCTGTAGTCTCTCAAAAAAATGAAAGATCGCTTGATGACCCCTAACTCAATTATAATAAAATCAGGCGCTGAAATTTTTGCAGAAACTTTAGTTGGCTTGGTCAGTGCCTTAGCTTGGCCTGCCATTGTCGTATTTGCAATATTTTTCTTTGGAGAGCCAGTAAAAAGGCTTATTTCACGCATTAAATCAGCATCCATTGCTGGTAACACTGTCGACTTCAGCGATGTGCTGCGAGATGTAGTAAGCGATATACAAGAGGTGGCATCCAAACAGAACACGGACACCCGAGAACAAATAAATTCTGATGGCGCTGCACAAACCAATGGTGATGTTGAATCCAAAGGCGATGTAGAAACCAGTGAAGAAGCAGAAACCAATGGTGATGTAAAAACCGGTGACGAAGTGGAAACCAATGGTGATGTAGAAACCAGCGACGAAGCAGAAACTAATGGTAACGTAGAAACCAGTGACCAAGCAGAAACCAATAGTGATGCCAATTTGGATAATAGAATTGAGAAAAACAAGAAACTACTAAGCACTAAAGACTTTATTGATTCTGACGAAATGAATGATTTAATAATATTGTGCGAAATTAACCCGGCATTGGCTGTAATCGAAGGATATGATTATGTGGCATATGAGTGGCATGCATTAATTGAAGAATTAGGCATAAATGACCCCCTTCCAATGCTTAAAAACACATCAAAAGACTCTCTCGATAATGAATACATATCTAAAAATATTGTTAACTCTGTCAATGGGCTCCGCAAGCTTCGAAACAGGGCTGCGCACGATAAAGCTTCCAGCATTACTCCAGAAGATGCCGAGAACTATCTTCTTTCAGTAGCTAAAATTATTAAAATACTCAGATCTAAAAGATTGCATCTTAGATTCAAAAATATTGCCGGAAAGACGTTTATTTCAATGGCAAAATTTGTCTAATACGAAAACACGGCTGAGGTGAAAGTTAGTAGTTAAGCAATAGAGCGCTCTATTAGACTCGAAGGGTAGGAAGTTCGCTGATCCTCGTTGTGTATCTTGGTGATCGGTGATCCGCCTTCGTCGCCCAGGTTCGGCTGACCCCTTCCCGCGCCAGCACCATCGTCTTCTTGCCGAAGCGGTCATTGATCGTATCAAGCGCGTCTGTCAGGCGCGCGTCGCGCGGTCGATCTGGGGGAAACAGCATGGCGGGTCGGTCGGCCTCGGCCAGCAGGTCATCGAGGATGATCCCGGCCTTGGTATAGCCATAGCCGTTTCCGGACGGATCGCCCTTCCAGCCCCGCCGCGCAGCGGCCACAGCGGCATCCACCAAGTCGAACGTGTGGTTGGACATGGGCCGCAAGCGGATGCTACGCGAAAAGGAATGGCGCGGCCTGTCGGGCTTGTGCGGGTTGGTGTGATAGAACACCGTCATCGTGCCTGCCACCAAGCCGTGCTGCCGCAGCTTCTCGGCCGCCCGTGTAGCGTGGGCACTGATAGCCTGGGCCAGGGTGTCGAAGCTGGTCATGGGCGTGCCCGCGGAGCGGGTGACGGCCATGCCCTTGCGCTGTGGGGCCACGTCCTCAAAATCGACGCAGGACACGCCGCGCAGCTCGGCCACCAGGCGTTCCAGGACAACCGTGCCGATCTTGCGGCCAAGAGCCAAAGGCAGGTCGCGCAGCTCGGCGGCAGAATTGATCCCTTGGGCCTTCAACTTGGCCTCTGTCGCGGACCCCACGCCCCAGATTTCTCCTATGGGAATGCGGCGCATCACATAGTCCCGCACATCCTGGTCCATGAGATTGCAGACCCCGGAAAAAAGCGGGTTCTTCTTGGCAGCATAGTTCGCCAGCTTGGCAAGCGTCTTGGTGGGGGCGATGCCAACGCAGGTCGGAATGCCGGTCTCGGTTCTGACTGCATCCCGCATTTGGGCGGCATGTGCCTCCATGCGATCCCCAAAGCCCGCAAGGTCAACGAACGTCTCGTCTATCGAATAGACGTCGAGGCGGGGGGAATAGCTGTGCAGGACCTCGACCACGCGGCGGCTGAGGTCGCCGTTTATGTGGAATAGAAGTCAATCCGCTTTGCGGGACTTTTCAGACATTGACCAATGGAAGGGGCACCATGAGTATTTCCGTTAGCAGCGTCCGTCACCAGAGGCTTAGCCGTGCCCAATATCGTCCGCTACCTAACCCATCCGCAGGTGCTGATAGAGCCTCTAAAAGACATCCGGGCGTGGTCACTAAATGAAGTAGGCAGCAATCGGGTCGCTATATTGGCTGCGCAGCTTGGATCTCTTTCACGAACGCAGAGGGTGGTCAGTAGCGACGAGACCAAGGCGCTTGAGACTGCCAAGCCCCTCGCCTTAGCATTGAGAGTGGCCATGGAGGTTCGGCCGCGGATGCATGAAAATGACCGCAGCGCGACCGGCTTTCTCCCACCACAAGAATTTGAGGCCGTTGCGGATCAGTTCTTTGCCGAGCCTGCCAAGAGCGTACGCGGATGGGAGACGGCAGAGAGCGCGCAGCGCCGCGTAGTGGCTGAAGTCGAATCCTGCCTGTCAGACCAACATGAAGGGGATATTCTGTTCGTCGGGCATGGAGGGGTCGGCACGCTCCTATTTTGCGCGCTGTCAGGCATCGCTATCAGCCGACGCTTCGACCAAGGTCCGGGAGGCGGCGGGTGCTGGTTTGCGTTCGACCTAAAAGCCCGGAGCCCACATTGCGGATGGCAGCCGATGGAAGCGCTTATGGCCGGCGGCTAGGGACTCTTCACGTCACCGAGCTGGGCTCAGTTGTCCTGAAACGCATAAGGCCAAGATGTGAAAAGGCAATGGCAGCCACAGCGAAAATGCAAAGGGCGCCTCCGCACGCCAATGCCGCGCCGGGAGGCAGGGCTGTCGCCATCAATCCGGCACGGAAATTTCCAATCTGAGGGGCAGCGGCACCGACAATTTGTTCAGCCGCCAAGACACGCCCCCGCATCTCAGGTTTGCAGGACAGTTGAACAACTGTCCCGCGAGTCATGACCGCTACCGTATCAGCGGCACCGGCCAATGCGAGACACGCGAGCATCACCCATCCGGACCCGGTCAAACCAGCGACCGCCAGTGACAGCCCCCAGGTCAAAGCCGCGCCAAGTTGAAGCGCGCCTTGGCGGGGATGGGACGTAATGGTCCCTGACAGCAGAGTGGCTGCGATACCACCAGCGGCCATAGCTGACAGAAAGAGGCCCAACGTTTCGGGGGTGCCGCCAAAGCGCGCTTCGTTCAGTGCCGGAAACAGGGCAATCGGCATGGCGAGCATCATCGCGGCAAGGTCCGTCAGCAACGAGCCGCGCAGCGGCGGTTTCTTCCAGATCGCACGGAATCCAGCCACCAATCGTCCTTTCCCACTGTCTCCAGACCCATGGGTCTGTTTGCTCGGCAACGCGGCAAGCCCGCGAAAGGCCAGCAGAAAGGCGATAGTTTCTGCCGCATAGCACCCCGCCACTCCCCAGATAGCTGAAACGATCCCCGCCAGGGCGGGCCCGCCAAGCATTGCCGCCTGAAAGCTGGCATAGGATAGCGCAATACCCGCGCTGACCTTTTCGCGCGGAAGGAGGTCGGGGATCATGGCTTTCCGGGAGGGCACGCCGATAGCAATGCTTCCGGCTTGCGCCGCTGCCAGCCCAAGAAGCAAGGCCGGCGAATTGAACTCCATCAATGCCTGCACGAGCAAGCAAAGCGCAAAAAAGACTGCGCCGACATTCGCTAGGAGGATCAGCCCGCGCTTGTCGCGCGTATCGGCAAGAAGACCGCCCCAAAGTCCGAATGCCACCATTGGGACAGCCAGCGTCAGGCCGACCATCCCTGTCATCAGAGACGAGTGTGTCATCTCCCACATTTGATAGAGAACCGCGAAGGCGGACAGTTGACCGGCAAGTGCCTGCAAGGAGGTGCCGGTCCAGAAGCGGCGGAAGGTTGGATCTCCGCGCAGCGGGCCAATGTCCAACAGCCGGAACGGGTTCATTCGGACTGTCTGGCGTGCAGATGCCGGGCAAGGCGCTGCTGGAATGGCTCTTGATCAAGGCGCGACCGAATATCAGAAATCACACGGGTCAGCGGATATGGCAAATCGGCGTCCAGCTCCGCGAGCATCGCTTCGGTGGCATCCCATTCAGCTTCGAGAAATCCGATAGCCGATTTGCCTTTGTCGCTGAGGCTGACCACGATGCTACGCGCATCCTGTCCCGGTTCAGTCGTGACCATGCCAGCGGCTTTCATTGCCTTGACGGACTGACTCATTGCGCCATGCGTCACGTTGGTAAACTCAGCAAGGTTACGAATAGTCATCGGCCCGTGGTCGGCAAGGCCGATCAGAGCCATGCTGAAACGCGGGCGAACCCCGTCTACCTCATTGTCACGATAGAGGACGCCTATGGCCTCATCGAGCTCCCGCAGCAGCAAGGACAAGGGGAACAGCAGGCTGCGCGGTTTCTTGGATGAACGGACCATAATAGCCCTATTATAATAGCACTATCCTTTCTCCAAGCTTTTTTGCCGACTGGAGTTCTAAGCCACCGTTCGCAGGGCCTTTGCCAATTCCTCATAGATAGAGGGCGCTACTTGGCTGACGTTTAGGCGCAAGAAGTCTCCCGCCGTCCCTGCGGCGCTGAAAACGTTGCCAGGGGCGAGGATTATCCCTCTCTCCAGCACGGTCCTTGCCAGGGATTGCGCGTCCTTCCCCTCCGGCAACTGGCACCACAGGTAGATGCCGCCGCGGGGCATGAGCCAGGGTACGATCCCAAGCCGTTCCAACCTCTCGGAGGCGTCCCGCCGCGCCCGTGCCAGCCGGGTTCGGGTGGCGACGATGTGCTTGCGGTAGCTTCCGTCCGCCAGCGTGATCCGGACGATTTCAGCAGCGACGGGGCTCGGCCCCCCAAAGTTAGTGGCGACCTGCAAGTCCGTCAGCGCCTCAACAAGTTCCGGCCGTGCTACGACGTAGCCACAGCGCGCTGCAGCCGATAGCGTTTTGGAAAAGCTGCCGATCCGAATGACGCGCTGCAAGCCGTCGAGGATTGCGAGGCGAGGTGACAGGTCCGGCTCCAAAGAAGCGAATGTGTCATCCTCTACAATGGTCAGATCCCACTCCGATGCCAGCAACAGCAGACGGTGCGCGGTTTGTGCCGATAGTGTGGCACCGGTCGGGTTCTGCAGCGCCGAGTTCGTGAGGTAGAGGCTTGGGCGATGAATTCTTAGCGCTTCGGCGAACGCAGTCAGATCAGGGCCTTCCCGTGTGAAGGGCACCGAAACGATCCGGACCCCAAGAACGCGCAGCAGCGCCTGAAAGTTGAAGTAGCAGGGATCATCGACCAAAACCGTATCCCCTGGCCGCAGCAGGAGACGACAGATCAGGTCGAGTGTCTGCGATCCTGAACCGGTCAGTAGCACCATGTCGGGATCGACCGGCAAACCTTCCTCAGCGCATTGCCGCGCCAGGAGGTACCGCAGGTCTTGCCCTCCGCGCGAGCTGCCGTAATCCGCTAGAAGGGCATCGTCGCTTCGGCTGATCTGACGCAGCGCGCGCCGGATCGCCGCCTGCGGCATCCAGTCGGGCGGCATCCACCCACATCCCGGCTTCAGCACACCACGCGCCGCGTCCAGTGATTGCCGCGACACCCAAAGCGGATCGACCGATCGGTCCAGATCGGTGGCCGGAGGCCGTAGGTTCGTGAAAGCTGCGCGGTTCGCAACATAGAAGCCGGAACCCGGCCGGGATAGGATCACCCCATCCGCCACCAGCCGGTCATAGGCCTCGACGACAGTCGAAGGCGAGACGCCCATCTTCGCCGCAAGGCCGCGGATTGACGGCACCCGCTCCCCCGCAAGAAGCGTCCGTGCTGCGATCATGTGGCGGATCGCGTCCATCACCTGTGTCGTCCGGTTTGTCATGGCCAGCCGTATGGGTTGGTTGGGGAATACAGTTCGGTGCTTTTGTATGCCTCCCGTGCCTGTCTCCACCAGCGGCCTTCTCATAACACCGGGGTAAAACAACGAGGGCAGTTATGGGACTTGCAAGCAAGGGATGGGGCAGCGGCCTCATCGGCGTGATTATATTCAGTGCATCCTTACCGGCCACACGAGTGGCGGTATCTGGCCTTTCTCCGATGTTTCTCACTTCGGTCCGCGCCGTCATCGCAGCGGTTCTGGCGGTGGTGGCGCTAATGCTCTGGCGTCAGGCCCGACCCTCAACAAGCGATCTTCCTTCGCTGGCGATTGTGGCTGCGGGTGTCGTGATCGGCTTTCCATTGATGACTGCTCTTGCCTTGCAGCACATCACCTCGGCCCGCTCCATCGTATTCATCGGCCTCTTACCGCTGGCAACGGCCATCTGCGGGGTGATCCGGGGCGGGGAGCGCCCTCGGCGAGCTTTTTGGCTATTCTCTTGTGGGGGGAGCCTGCTCGTCGCGCTTTATGCTTGGTCGCAGACTGCTAATGGCACCCTCACCGGCGATCTGCTGATGCTGGCCGCGATCCTGATCTGTGGACTGGGATATGCGGAGGGAGCCGTTCTTTCCCGTCGCCTCGGCGGCTGGCAGGTCATCTCGTGGGCACTGCTTCTGGCCGCACCTATCATGGCCGTTCTCGCAGTGGGAACATGGCCGTCCGACTGGACCCGCGTGACGATCCCGGTTTGGCTGGGCCTAGGCTACGTCTCCGTCTTCAGCATGTGGGTCGGCTTCGTGTTCTGGTATCGAGGGCTTGCCCTTGGTGGCATCGCGGGGGTCGGCCAGTTGCAGCTCCTGCAACCGTTCTTTGGGCTAGCACTAGCGGGTGCAGTGCTAGGTGAACCTGTGGCCTGGTCCATGATCGTTGTGGCGCTGCTCATCGTGGCCTGCGTTGCAGGGGCAAAGCGTTTTGCATGATTTCAAACGACAAATCAGAGACCCGTGATCATTCGTGAACGGCAGCAAGGTCCCGCATAGCTGCCGCCAATGCCGCGATCGGGCATCGACGTAAGGAGCCCTGAGCTGCCGATCCCCGTTGCTTGGAATGTCGATCTAGATTTGGAATCACTGTGTCCAAAGCGGACATTGAGCAATGAGGCCGCGGGCCTGCAAATACAGACGCCATAAGGCTTTAGTGCAGCGGGTAATTAGCTAGCCTCGGCAGCGCACGCCGCTGCGTATCAGCAGATCCTGCTCATACGGTTCATTTCCGCGACGACACGCCGTTCGTCGTAAGGCTTGCCGAAGAAGACGCAATCGACAGGCAGCTTCATCCTGCCGATTTCCACTTTCCCGGAGGTCACGATGACGTGGATAGGTGGCCAGCGCTCGCGGATCAGCGCGGCGAGCTTAAGACCATCTATGCCCCGCGGCATATCGACGTCGGTAAAGACGATGCGAATATCCGGGCGAGTTTCCAGGATCTTGATCGCATCGGTTGCGTCAGTGGCTTCGACAGCCTCGAAGCCTGCATCTTCGACCATGTCGAGCGCGGCCATGCGAAGGATTGGTTCATCTTCAACGACCAGCACTAGCTGGCGTTTCAGGGGAGCATACTGGGCCATTGGGTCTTTCCGTCTCAGGGCTGCTGCATCTGAGACAGCGGGGCTTCCATCGAAGCGATCAGGCCCGACTGGTTGTAACGAAGTTCCACGCCGCCGGTTCCGATCAATCCCATGCTAATCAGTCTTGATCCGAACCCTTTGCCCGATGGCTGATGCACCGGGGGACCTCCGGTTTCTGTCCAGCTCATCCTGAGAATGTCTTCCTCGTCACCTTTTTCGATACCCCAGGTGATCGCAACCTGACCTTCCTGAACGGACAAAGCGCCATACTTGATCGCGTTGGTCGCCAACTCATGTAGCAGTAAGGACAGGGACAATGTGGCCCTGGGTCCGATTTGCAGAGTGGGGCCGTTCAGCTGGAACCGTCCCGTCTGATCGAAAGCCGCCAAAGTTGCCGTGGCCACGTCCTGTAGGGCAGCGGAAGCCCATCGCGTCTTCAAAAGCGCATCATGGGCGCGAGACAGCGCCCCGATACGTTGCGTCAGGGCCGTCACGGCGCCCCTTTCAGTAACCTCCCGGAGTGTCTGAGTTGCAATGGCCTGAACGATTGCTAGCGTGTTCTTCATGCGATGGCTGAGTTCTTCGTTCAGAATATGCTGCTCCTGTTCGGCCCGCGCCCGGGCGATCGCCCCATGCGTCCGGTCACCGACCTGCCGCACCAGGTCGATTTCCTCCGACGTCCATTCCCGCACCTGCGCATTCAGGACGAAGATGACCGTGTCGAGAACACCGCGCACCATGATCGGCAAATTCAGGAGGGCTCTGGAATGGATGATCTCAAGACCATCTGACTGACTGGCTGTCCTGGGGTCCTTCTCAACGTCTGGAATGATGACAGTCTCACCGCGTTTCAAATCCTCGACATAGGAGCCAAATGATCTGAAATGGTGAGACCCGACTACACTGACGCCAGAGGCGTCGCACCAGTCTACCGGCACCTCAATTTTTTCGTGTCCTAAGTCAACCTTTCCAAAACCGATACAGCTGCCGCCGATGGCTTGGGCCAAGCACTCCGCGGCGGCTCGCGCAATGTCATTGGCATCGCTCAGATCGCGCAACTGCTCGCTGAGATCAGCAAGCGCCGACGTGCGTCTGGTTTGGCGGACATGCTCGGTGACATCCGAGCCCTCTATGAAGATGCCGGTCACGATCCCTTTCTCATCCCGGGTCGGCTGACAAACAAAATCGACGAACCGTTCATCTACGGGGGAATGGGGGTCTGTCTGAATTGCGTAACGTGCGCCCGTTTGCGTGAACGACTGGCCCGACCGATAGGCTTCGTGGAGGAGGTCCATGTATCCCTGTTGTGCCGCGTCCGGCAGTGCTTCCGCAAAAGTCCTGCCAATAAGCTGCCGGCTTCCGACCAGTCGACAATATGCAGGATTGACCAGGTCGAAGACATGATCAGGGCCTTTCAGCAGCGCCATGAAGCTGGGCGCCTGATCGAACATTGCAGACAATTCCAGGTGCTCATGTGTCGCCTTCTTCCGCTGCTGTTCCGCCTGAAGAAGCAAGTCGCCGCGGCTGGCAATAAGGCGGCGCATCTCCATAAGGCTCATGACCTGCCGGGCCAACGCCCTTAAATCATCGGCCTGACCATCCGTCAGCCCTCCGGGGCGTGGGGCATGGTCGATGACGCATATGGTGCCAAGCGTCAGTCCCTCCGGCGTGACCAGCGGCGCGCCGGCATAGAACCGCAGATACGGGTTATTCAGAACCAGTGGATTTGACCGGGTTCGGGCATCCATGGACAGGTCGGGAATGACCAGCAGGTCGCGATGCCCGATGGCGTGCTTGCAGACGGACTGCTCGATCGGTGTTTCGGAAGGCTCAAAACCGGCCCTTGCCTTGAACCATTGTCGGTCGGCGTCCACCAGGCTGATCAGCGCAACCGGGGCATCACAGAGCCGCGTGGCAAGTCGGACAATGTCGTCAAAACCAACTTCCGGGGCCGTATCGAGAATATTATGCGCATGCAGCGCATCGAGACGATCTGCCTCGGTCATGACATCAGCTGTGCGGGGAGCCGCTTGCTTGCGAGGCAATTCGTGTATCCGTCTGAGAGTGATCTTGACCTCGGGTTAAAGGATACGGCGGCCCTTGTCAGCAGAACTCATCATCGGCTTACCTAGGCGGCGGCGTCTCGCTGCGCCTTGATCGAAGGACCGCTTTCTCGTTCGCCACCACATTGGTTAGTTCTTGTTAGCCTCCGAAGTGACTGACCGCTTGGTCCGCAAAGCAGACGGTTTAGAGTAGCGAGCGAGGGTCTGCTATGCGGGACGAAGCGGCCGTTCGGTGCTAAGGCGGTGTTTTCACCTTCATATGGAGCAAGGATGAAACTCAGACTTTTGATCGATACATCTGTGTGGCTGGATCTCACGAAGGATCCACGCCATATGCCTTTGCTCGACGCTCTTTCCGCGATGATAGAGGCCGGTGAAGTTGAATTGATCCTGCCGCAGATCATCCCAGAGGAATTTGCCCGAAACCGCGACCGGCGCGGTTTCATCGGGATGTGATCGGCTGGAATGGAGCTCACCGAGATGCCTACGCGGCAACGGGATGTGCTCCCGCCCACCTTTCGGCGGGCGGGAGCCTGTATGCCCTGAGGATGCCGTGGCACGCCGAGGGGCCTGCGGCTGTCAGTTGCCCAGATCGAGCACCATGCGGCCTTCGATCTGGCCTTTGCGCATGCGGTCGAAGACGGTGTTGATATCTTCAAGCGGGGCTTTGGTGATGGTGGCCTTGACCTTGCCTGCGGCGGCGAAGTCGAGCGATTCCTGCAAATCGAGCCGGCTGCCGACGATAGAGCCACGCACGGTGACACCATTGAGCACCATGCCGAAGATATTGAGCGGGAAGTCCCCCGGAGGAAGGCCGTTGAGGGACACCGTGCCGCCACGCCCGACCATGCCGACCGCCTGCTCGAAAGCCTTTTCGCTTACGGCCGTGACCAGAACGCCATTGACGCCACCGTCGGTTTCTTTGCGGACAAAGGCTGCGGGATCGGCAATCTCGCGCGCATTGACGGTCAGTTTGGCACCCAACCGGCGTGCGAGATCAAGTTTGGCCTCATCGATATCTACGGCCACGACGTTGAGCCCCATCGCCACCGCATATTGCACGGCCATATGGCCCAAGCCACCGATGCCGGAAATGGCAACGGTGTCGCCGGGTTTGGTGTCGGTCATTTTCAGGCCTTTGTAGACCGTAACACCCGCGCAAAGGATGGGCGCGATCTCGGCAAAATCGCTGCCTGCGGGCAGGTGGCCCACATAATTGGGGTCTGCGACAACGTAATCGGCAAAGCCGCCATTGACCGAGTAGCCGGTGTTCTGCTGGCTTTCGCACAGCGTTTCCCATCCGCCCAAGCAATGCCTGCAGCACCCACAGGCGGTGTAAAGCCATGGCACACCGACGCGGTCACCTTCTTTGACGTTCTTCACGCCTTTGCCGACTGCCGAGACATAGCCTACACCCTCGTGGCCGGGGATGAAGGGCGGTTCGGGTTTGACGGGCCAGTCGCCTTCGGCCGCGTGCAAATCCGTGTGGCAGACGCCAGAGGCGCGGATCGCGACTTGGATCATTCCGTCAGAGACCTGCGGAATTGGGACTTCATCAATGCTCAGGGGTGCACCGAATTTACGAACGACAGCGGCTTTCATAGTCTTCGACAAAATAGTTCCTCCTCTATGCCCCGTTCCTCGACCCGACGGAAGAAGGATTGCCAAGGCTTGCGCTCCTGTCATCCCTGCCATGTGTTATTGTGCTGGCCTACTGTTCCGAATGTGAGACATTCTTCGCTACTTTCAATGACCTCACGGGCGCGTGATCGATTGCCATTGCGCCTAGACGGATGCGACGCAGCGCGCAACCAGAAGGCTCATATACGCAAAGCGCAACGCAGCGCACGTTCGGGCTACTGCGTCTTAATCCGTCCTTTTCAATACTCCTCGCTACGAAATGCCTCCTATGTGTCTTGCGCCGCCGGTTAGGGTCAGGCGAAAAGGGCTCTTCGTGTCGGTGCATGAGTGCTGCCCTTCCGTCTGCTTCGCGTGATGATCCTTTTAGCCGACAGAACGAACTTTAATCCTATTAGAACTCGCGCCCTACTCCGCCTGCGGTCGGCCGACAGGAAACATATCCTCACCATAATAGTGTAATTTGACGTGATGGCGGCGGCAGAGCCACCGCACGCTCAATGGTTCATCATACCGGTCGTGATGAGCATCGACCTTTGCAGCCCCGCATACCTCGCAGACCTGTTTTTCTAGGGCACCCGAGGTAACCGCCCGCTGAACAGCAAGGTGAGCCTGATACTTTGGCGGATTGGTACGCCGCCAGTTGGTTTGACGGGTCTCGCTTTTGAGCGATGGTGCGCGTGGGGGCTTTGGCTCATCCGCCATTAAGCCGCCGCCTGCCGGTCTAGGGTGCGATACACAGTCGGCCGTGAGATCGAAAATACCTCAGCCAGATCGGTGATGGAATACTCACCAGTGTCATACATGCGCCGCAGCTCCTGATGCTGTCGTTCTGACAACTTCGGCTTCTTGCCGCGCAGCTTGCCCTTGGCGCGGGCCACTGCCATGCCTTCTCGGGTCCGCATACGGATCAGGTCTGCCTCAAACTCAGCGAAGGTCGCCAGGATATTAAAGAACAGCTTGCCCATGGGGTCTGCTGGATCATGGATGGAAGCACCAAGTTGAAGCTCGATCCCGCGTGCAGCGAGGCCGTCGGCAATGTCGCGAGCATCAGGGACGGAACGCGCCAGCCGGTCCAGCTTCGGCACAATCAGTGTATCGCCCTCGCGCAAGGCTGAAAGCGCTTGATCAAGGCCAGGGCGGGCACGGTTCGTTCCGGTAAAGCCGTAGTCAGTGTAGATACGATCGGCAGTGACCCCCAGGCTGGCAAGGATGCCTTTCTGAGCAGCGAGATCCTGTTTGTCCGTGGAGCAGCGGGCGTAGCCAATCAAAATCTGTGTCATGCCATTAATTGTAACGATAGACGCCCCTTCATTGCAAAAGAAATCGGACCAGTCATCTGAGACTTACTGCAGCCAGCATATGCTGAGCTGTTTTGAGCTCTTCAAGACCATATCTGGCCGTCCGGAAAGCGATCCCCTTACGGACACCAATGTAGATACGATGTTGCTACATACCCAGATGCAGAGTAGTATCTACACTGTATCTACAGGAGGTTCAGATGCGCGCAGTGGTCAAGAAATGGGGAAACAGTGCTTCGGTGCGCATACCGGCCTCGGTTATGGTTGCCGCTGGATTGCGACTGGATCAAGCCGTCGAGGTGCGGGAGGACAACGGACGTATTGTTATCGAGCCGATCGAGAGCGAGGACTATGATCTTGCGCAGTTGCTTGCGGCTATCACTCCCGAGAATACTCATGAAAACGTGGACTTTGGCATGCCCATTGGAAAGGAAGTGCTTTGATGGCGGAGTATGTGCCGGAGGCAGGTGAGATCGTCTGGTTGGAATTTTCACCCCAAGCCGGTCATGAGCAAGCCGGGCATCGTCCCGCTGTTGTGTTATCGCCGGCTGCGTACAATCGTATTGGCCTAATGTTGTGCTGCCCGCTAACCACGAAACGCAAAGGCTATCCCTTTGAGGTGCCGATAGACGACACACGGGACAGCGCGGTTCTGGCTGATCAGGTCAAGTCTCTGGACTGGCGTGCCCGAAAGGCCAAAGCCAAGGGGAAGATTTCAGCGGAGGAGCTGTCCGCTATACGCGGCAAGGCAAGAACTCTTATAGGCCGTTAAGTAAACGGCGGACTTGAAAAGGCAAAGCAGCCACTTCGGCATCGTCAAGAAAGACAACACAGACCCCGCAACTTGACGCTGATTTCTGCAACGGGTTATCTGGCGCCCTATGGACCGCTGGCACTAAAGAATCAGATCGCAAGAAAACCGACCGCTTCTCTGGCAGCGCTCTCCACGGGCAGCAAAGACTGACCACACACGAACCTCTAGGTCACTTCCGCAAGCGATAGGTTTGCATTGCGCTTCACCAGATAAGCGGCTGCAAGAATAGCGCTGGTTCTTCTGACATTCTCTTAGCTTCTCTAAACAGTAGCCGAGAGGGCGGCTGGCTTAACGAGTAGACGGCCGGCAATCCGTTGAGGACAGATGCTAGAAGCCCTAACCCGCACTTTATTTCTGGCAGCACCACTTGCCATATATTCAGAATATCTGTATATTATGGGTAATACCAACATTTATGGGGTTGTTGCTATGAGAGAGTTTCGTGCTGCTGATCTAACTCGTAACACAGGTGATCTCTTCGAGGCTGCAGCCTTGGCACCGGTCGCGATCACCAAGCATCGCAAACCACGTTTCGTGGTCATGTCGATGCAGCAGTACGAGGCTATGACATCCGATCACGGCTCACAGGTTGCGGTAGACGTGGCAGACATGCCCGATGATCTGGGCACCCTCTTGGACAAGGGCATCGAGGGCCATTTTCATGGCCGATGATTTCCCGAAGGCCGGGCAGGTATTCGGCTATCATTACTTATGGAAATGGCAGGCCACGCGCGGCGAGACAGAAGGCCGCAAGAAACGCCCGAGCTGTGTTGCAGTTGTGGTCGTCAACGAAGCTGGCAAGCATGTCTTGTTTATTGCCGCTATCACCAGCAAAGAGCCAAGACCAGATCAGGTCGGCATCGCTGTTCCCGAAACAGAGGCCCGGCGCGCCAAGTTGGATGTCTCCATTCCCCTCTGGGTTATGGTGAACGAGCTGAATGCCGATGTGCTGGAATCCTCCTATACATTGGATGAACGTTCGCCACGCGGCGCGTTCAGCCCGGCCTTTACCGACAAAATTGTGCGCGGGGTCCAGTCTGTCCGCCAAGCAGGGGCGCTGCGCCTGACGCGCCGCACATAAACAAGCTAATGGTTTAGCTGGGTTCTGTTGCACAAAGCGGCTGAGGTTCGAGGTTCCCCCTTCCATGGGCCAAGTTCATCCCACGGCTTCAGTGACGGGCATGCCGGGTGCGTTGAAGCCGTTCAAGAATGTCTGTCATCTACCTGAGCGGCATATCGAACAACACCTTCATCGTCAGGCAGGTCTGGATAGTTGCGTCACTATAGTCAGGCCGTCGGCCACATTTGCCAATTGGCTCGGCCTCCACGTTATCTCGGGATCGAACCAGATTGTCAGCGAGCCACGTCGCTTCAGACCTTCGTTACAGATGGGCCAGCTCCTGGTCTTGTAGGGGGTGTGGGTCTGCTCATCTGCCCCATCTACTATGCGGGATTCGCGAAATGAATGCCATGACCGATTTTTTGCAACAGAGCCTACCAGAGCCGCTTTTAACAGGTGTAAAGTCGCACCGGTCTAATTCTTCGCCCTACTCTGCACTTAACAGCTGTTAAGCCGCATTTTTCTTACTTATTAGCGCCATCACCATCGGCCCACACGAGAACTTGCCTGCAGCGGCCTTGGATGTGAGCGCGCGCAAGTAGCCTCCAGGTGATTTTATATCGGAAAACCGCTCGAGCATGGCAACTACGACGATCGACGCCTGTTCGGGGCCCATAAATTGCTGTGCTTCCTCCCAAACAGAGGCGCTAATGCCCATGGCTGGTCGCACACTGCAAGCAGCGTCATAAAGTTGGTGCCAGTGTCGAATATCTCCTTGGTAGAAAGTGGCCAGCGTTGGGCAGCCTGCGATCACCAAATGAAGGGGAATATTTGGCCCTAGTCTTTGGTCGGCTTCCACGATGTCAGCCTCAGACTCATCAGGATAATTTTCAGGTTCGGCGGCCGCGGCCACGGCCCCACCTTTTTCTAAGGCCGGTTCAAAATCAATATATTCTTTATCTGAATTATGATGGTGGCGCTCAGAGTGGGCACCATTGGTGCTCAATTCTTCTGTTTCAGGTCCGTCAAATATGTTGCGTGCCTGGTCGAGAAGGACTTGAAGATCCCCGCGATAAGCGAAGAGTTCCTCGAGTGAAAGCTTGCGGCGGAGTGCGCGAGCCGTGACTAGAGAAGTGTTGTGGATCTGATCCCAGAACCCGAGCCCAGGATAGATATCCTTACCAAACACAGCCAAGGCCGCGAGATCGCGCCGCATGAGGCTCACGACCTCTCTCAAGCGACGCGCACGTTCCTCTGCCTCTCGCACGGCATCTGCGGCTCGTGCGATCTGCTCTGCTCGGCAGTAAAGTGGTGACAGATCTAAGCCAAAAGCCACGCGTTCATCGCCTCGCCTGCGGGCATAACGCTTCCCGTTTGGGCTGTCATGCCGTATGAGCAAGCCCGCTCCCACCAGACGGGCGAGGTGGCGACGCATTGTAGAGCAGGGCATCCCATTTAGCCGCTCACAGATTGCCTTGTTCGAGGGAAACACGACCATCTGGGCATTCTCACCAAGTGCATCATTCGGAAAGAAGCTGAGAAGACCCTGCAGGACGGTCAAATCGCGTTCGGAGATTCCAAATGTGGCCTGCGCCTTAGACAGCTCGCGGAAGAGTTCCCATTTGTTCACCGGCCTGCCAGAGACAGAACCCTCAGGTCGCTCGACCAGGCGCAAATGGGCGTGCGAGATCGGCCGCATAAACGGCGAAATTGGTGTGTACTCCATGATGTCATTCACGAAGGCAAAGTTTCCCTGGCCCGCAAATCGCTTTGCGCTTGCGGGAAAGGGGCCAAATCGCTACACTCAGAAGTGCGAAAACTAAGTTTTGTAGCGGGCTGGCCCCGCGAGAAACCTAAGAAAGGTCTCGAGAAGCTTGCTTCTTGGGGCCTTTTCTTTTCTGCCTGTTTCGTGCCTCCCTTTTGTTTGTTGCTCTTACTCAGTCTTCCGAACGTTTCCAACGCTCGTGAAGCTCGGCTATCAGCCGCGGGGCATTGCCCTCTAACCAGCTGACAAATTCACTCTCCTCAGCCTTCAACTCAAGTTTGAGTTGCTTGCCACGGCGTCCGGTGGTGACAGTTGCGGCACCGACCCCCGGAATAACAGTGCCAGCCCCCCCGCGCGGATAAGAGGAGGACATTGCGTGTTTGGATTTACCAGCGGCTAAAAGAACCGCCAAAAATGCCTGATCAGATTTTTCGTCAATGCCACCTTGGTGGGCGGTCCTGACGTCGGCGGCCATGGCAGCAAGCCATTCGCGATCAACTTTCGCGGTCCCAAGCAACTTCTTGAGCTCTTCCCATCGGGGGCGACCGATACCTGGCGCTGCGCCAATGGCAAGAACCAAGTTCTCCCCAACGGTACGCACTACGCTTAACAGCTGTGAAACTCCGGCCTCGGTTAGATTAAGAACCTCTGCGATACCCTTGTTAGTGCGTTCGGACGCGTTGAGATGATCCCCATCAAGCAGCGCCGCGGCAACTAGTGCACGTTCGATAAAGCTCAGATCCCGCCGCTCCTGGTTCTCCAAAAGCTGATCGCGAAGCGGCTGATCGCTCTCCACTTCCGTAACGATGGCGCGGACCTTGATCCCAAGCTCCCTACAAGCTTCAAGCCGACGACGACCATAGATCAGGCGGTAGCGATCGCCCTCGATCGGACAAACAAGGATAGGGACTCGTTGGCCATTTTTGGAGATCGAAACTTTAAGACTTTCGATCTCAATGTGCAGCCGGTCGTCGAGCCGACCTGTAGTATCGATATCGCCGGTTTCAATCTCGAAAATCCCACCCCGGAGCCTCCGCCCCTCAAGCGCGTCAGGCGCGTTGCGTAAGGTTTGTAAAGGTAGCCCCAGCTTAGGCTTTCTTGCCATTACGTCCCCACGTGTTCTGGATGATCGCAGCGATCTCGTCGTTGACAGCGTTCATAGAGTCACTTGCACGCTCGAAAGTCTGACGCGTGAAGTCCTTCTTGTCCGCCTCATAGAGGGTCTGCTTTGTCAGCCCAGCATCCGAAATCGCGGTAGATTCAACCATGTGGTTGGTCAGCACCGACCTACCAAAAAGGCCGCGGATAAAGGCAATGACCTCAGTTTGTGGGGCGTCACCCACCTTGTATCGGGTCGGCAGGAAACGCAGCCAGTCGAAGCGAAGGTTTGCGCCGGCATCCCGGATGACGCCAAGCAGATCAGCGGTCATTCGCAGGAACTGTGACATGGACATAAGATCGAGCATTTGCGGGTGAACGGTTACAAGGACCCCAGAGGAAGCTGACAAGGCGGACATGGTCAGGAAACCAAGCTGCGGCGGGCAGTCGATAACAACGATGTCATAATCCGCCTCGACGCTATCAAGCGCGTCACGCACACGTGCGAAAAAGGCACGTGCGCCGCCGCGCTGGATGGCAGCGGGCGTTTCGTGCTCAAATTCCATGAGTTCAAGATTGCCAGGAATTAAATCGAGACCGCGGATGTATGTCTTGCGGATCACCTCCGAAATAGGAACCGGCTCATGATAGCGCACGGCGTCATAGAGAGTTCCGCCATCCATAAGGTCCAGTTCTGGTTGGATGCCATGCAGCGCGGAAAGGGATGCCTGAGGGTCGAGATCGATTGCGAGCACCCGATACCCCTTGAGCGCAAGGCGCTGCGCGAGATGAGCTGATGTCGTAGTCTTGCCGGAGCCGCCTTTGAAGTTCACGACGGAGACGATCTTAAGTTCGTCCCCGGCACGGCGCCCTGGAACATAAGACCCAGGCTTTTTTGCATTTTTCTCAAGGGCGTGGCGAATTTCCCAAACATCGTCCAACGTATACCGACGATGACTTCCCGCGGTCGTCTCGACGTCGGCGATCTTGCCTTCTCGATGAAGCTTTCGAAGATAGGTATGATCGACGCCCAGCAACTCGGCCGCTTCACCGCTGGTCAGGCTGCGCATCGCTTTCTTGGCGTCAGGAGGGAAATGGGCTGCACGTTGCGCGTGAAGGTTAGACGCGAGAAGCTCTGCGTAATGCCCAATGGCAATGTCCAGGTCCTGCTCGGCTTCGCTCATCCCTGCCTCGATTCTTGGGCGCGTTTTTTATGTGACTGCGCGGTATTTTTCGAGACTATTGCTGGGGCGATTAGATTCGTGCAAGTCTTTTCGTGATATGGGCCAAAAAATCATGCCACCAATGGCGGTGGACACCGTTGGTCAAGCTTTTCTCGGCAAGCTAGGGGCGTCGCACTACCAAAGCTGGTGGTCGCGGAACGTCAGGTCGAAAAGCATTGGTACTAGGCCAATCCATAACGGCGCGTATGGCGGCGAAGTTGGGTTCTGATCCTATGTCAAGCGCCTTAGGCAATCAGAGGCATCAAAAGGCCGGAGTTACAGTTTCGCATAGCGTTACCAAATGACCGTTTGTAAACAGATGCAATGCCCCATTCTGTGACGCTGCTCCGCAAAAAGCCCGAGGTTTTCACCCTACGAGCACATCCAGAGAGCTAACCGAGGACATTGCCCAGACAGGCTCCACAGGGGCCGCTAGCACCTCAAAATTAAACCCTTAGGTAAGATGCAAAAGATGTGTATTCTGCACTTATGAAAACCCAAGGACCTACTCCACCTGGTTATTTTGGCGACGCTCTTCCGGATGCCGGAGAGGTAGATGAGACATCCGAGGGCGACCTGTGGTTTCTGCCCGGTCCGATCAACGACGAGCCCGACGACCTGCCGCCCGGGCCACGGGCTGAACCCCGTGAGTTCAAGGTCATCGACGATTGGCGGACGGCAGAGGCGGCCAGTGCAGCCCGTCTTGCCTGCGTTGCGAGCAGGCTCGGGGCACTGGACGATCGACTACGGCGTGGCCCGAACGGATGGCGGCATAGGTTGGCGCTGCATGAGGCAGCTGATCTGAGCTGGTTTGTCGGTGATCGCATCGGGGCAGACCGGCTGGCACTGTGGATCTCGCTGCGCCTGTCTGGCGTGCACGACGATACCGGCGCGCTCGCGGGTGTCGGGTGGGCAGTGCGCCGACTGGCAGGCGGGCCGGGTCCGGAAGGGGATCTGTCCGCCTTTCTCGACCGCCGCGACCCGGAGAACATAGGGGCTGATGCGGAGCTCTTCGCGGATCGCGCAGGCGGCTGGCTTGACCTGATGGCGCAAGCAATGGCTCTGCACCCGATCACCCGCGCTTGCATGGGCTTTCACCTCTGGAGCCTTGCCGGGCTCGGGCACCAGGGCGATCAGATGGAAAAGGCGGTCACAGCCGCACGGATCGCGGCCGGAAACGGCAAGGGTGCGGTCTTTGCGCCTCTGGCCATGGGCGGGGCAGGGGGGCTGCGTGCTGGCGGCCCGCCCGCTGAGCGTCTGGCGCGGTGGCTCGCCGGGATGGACACGGCATGTCTGACCGCGATGCGCCATCTTGATGATATCGAGGCGTGGGCGGAGGGGGCGAAGGGCGCAATGACCCCGCTGTCGGGCCGCACGCCACCAGCCTTGCGCGCCGTGCTGACCGAATGGCCGCTCATCTCCGCCCCAATGGCTGAGGCCCTGACCGGCGCTAGTCGCGCGGCCGTCCAGCGTAACCTCGCGTGGATGGAGGAACAGGGTCTGATCCGGGAGATGACCGGGCAGGGGCGGTATCGGATGTGGCGAGCGGCGATTTGACGTTGGTAGAAATGTGCCTCATGCGGGTGAACAGGCGGTTCCTGGAGCCGCTTGGTACTACCTTCCCCCACTAACTGGTGATCCTTTCGCTCCTCGAAACGTCTCCGGGCGCGGTGGGTACGATCGGCGACAAGCTCGGCCTTGATACCGGCACGATCGTTCCTCTCCTCAAGCGCATGGAGAGATCACGGCTGATCGCAGGAAAGCGCGGCCTGCAGGTTGAGCGCCGGGTCCTTTATGAGCTGACGCCTCCCGGTCAAGCGTTGTAGGCCTCAGTCTGGGCTGTTTGATGCCGATCTGCGGTCGCCGCCGGCTCTGCGAGCGCGTCGCGACGGGTAGGCCAAACCCCGAACGTTCTGGCATCATGTACAACCTTAACGTGCAGAACATCGTCTGCAGACGGTAAAATTGTTCTTCCAGACCGTGAATATACGAAAGTATATCGCGATGAATGCCGCGCTTTGTGAATAGCCCCGAGTTTCTTAGACAGCTTCGTGTGTCATCTTCTGCTGCCGTTCGAACTCGACTGGTGACAGCATCCCGTTCCTCGCATGCTTGCGCTTCGGGTTGTAGAACATCTCGATGTAATTGAACACGTCCTGTCTGGCTTCTTCGCGGGTCCGATAGGTTCGCCGTCTGATCCGTTCCCGCTTGAGGAGGTTGAAGAAGCTTTCGGCCACCGCGTTGAAGCTCCTATGTTCGTCAA